>CAYOBT010000455.1:0-2589 GCA_964402205.1 uncultured Anaerolineales bacterium | reverse complement strand
GCTTGTGGCGGCGATACCGCCGGGGCGAAGATAATCAAAGCTCACCTCGCCGAGCACCAACGACAGTAGGTAGCCCGCGATCGCTCCTAGAAGCACCGGGATCATCGAGAGGAATCCTGCCTTGCGCAGATAGACCGAGAACAGGATAGTCACAACAAGTGTGAACGCGCTCACAAGCCAGTTGGCCGCAGCCATATCCAGTGCTGCCTTGGCCAGCGAGATGCCGATCACAATGGCCACCGACCCGGTGATCACTGGTGGTAGCACACGATCAAGAGCGTCCTTGCCGACGCGCCGGATCACCAGCCCAGCGGCTATTGACACGAGCGCCGTCGCCACGATGCCGCCCTGAGCTACTCGCACGCCGCCCCATTCGGCGCCAACCACTGCCGCCACTGCCGCGATGTAGCTAAAGCTCGAGCCATAGTAGAGCGGGATCCGCATCCCCGATCCCAGCAGCGCAATGACCGTCGCGAGACCACTGGCAAAAAGCGTCACGCCGACATCGAACCCGGTCAGGATGGCCACGAGCACCGTAGCCGGGAACATCGTCAGCACGTGCTGCAGGCCCAGCGTGATCATGGCTGGCCACGCTGGACGATCCTGCGGTAGGTAGCCTATGGCTTCGCCACTGCCACCCCTCTTGTCTGCCACCGTTGCTGTCACCTCGTTTCTCCTTCCTTGTACCTGAACCTACCCGCGTGCTGCGGCACGGCCACAGAGGACCCAAACACGGTCGTCACACAAGAAAAGGACCCTGACCTGTGTCAGGGTCCTCAGTGACCAATGTGGATAGTACGCGCCCTCCGACGCGCACCTCATGATGGCTAGCTGCGGTTACTCCCGCTCCCATGGCCTGCCCCCCTGGCCCCACAAACTGGAGCGATTATAGCGACAAACAGGCTCGGCGCAAGCGCTAGCGCGGAGATGCTACAGATCGTCCAAAGAGATGACCCGCGTGCCTTCCGGCGAAGCGATCACCACAGCCGCAGTCATGCCAAGGAAGAGCCCATTCTCCACGACGCCCGGGATGGCGTTCAGTTCGCCTGCCAGCTTGCCGGGCTCTTCGATACCACCCTGGTACCAGCAATCCACGATAAAGTTGCCCTCGTCCGTCACATAGGGCGACCCGTCACTGCTTCGCAGCTCTGGGCGAGCTCCGGTGCATTCTAGAGCAGCCCGGGTATTCTGCCAGCCGAACTGGATGACCTCCACAGGGACAGGCGCCTTGGTGCCGAGGCGATCCACAAGCTTGGTCGGATCCACCACGATGATCTCGCGCGCGCTCGCATAGGCCACGATCTTCTCTCGGAGCAAGTAGCCGCCCAAGCCTTTGATCAGGTTGAGCTCCCCATCGACCTCGTCGGCTCCGTCGATGGTGACGGCGAGCTTCGGGTGCTCGGCAAGCGTCGTGAGAGGGATTCCCTCTGCCTTGGCGAGAGCCTCTGTCTCATCGGACGTAGGTACGGCGACGATACCGCGCAACTCACCGAGACGAAGCAGCTCGCCAATGCGCAACGTCGCATACCTGGCTGTGGAACCGCTCCCCAGCCCGATGGCCATGCCGCTTTGCACGTATTCGGCCGCTCGATAGCCCGCCTGCCGCTTCAGTTCGTCTCTATGCATACCATCCTCTTCCCGTATGACATGAGATCCTATGCGAGCGCACCACCCAGGAACGTGGCCAGCCCCAAATACCCCGCTGTAGCCTCGACAAGCTCTGCTACCAAGATGCTCTCATTGGCCACGTGGGCCAGGCCCGGGTCCCCGGGGCCATAGCCGAGACACGGGATGCCCCCCTCTACCAGGTGCCCCCCATCGGTCGCAAAGCCCCACACATCCACAGGGACGTCATGGCCAACCGCCTCACCTAGCAGACGGTCGGCCGCGACCAGCGACGGGTCATCACGCCGCACCACAAAGCTCGGCATGACGTATGGGATCATCCGCTCCAGCCCCGTGTAGGACCGCGCAGATAGCTCACGCAAAGCGATCTCTGCGGTGACGCCCTCCTCGCAGCTTGCATCGGCGAGTTGCTGGAGCTGCCGCCGCGCGCCCTCGACATCCTCCGCCGGGACGCTGCGCCAGTCGATGGAGAGCGACAGGCGTGAGGGAATGACATTGCTGCTGGTCTGATCGCAGGCGACGATGGTTGGCGCCAAGGACGCCGGCCCGAGCACCGCATCATGCGCCAGCTTGACCTGGTTTAGGCGCTGGACGAATCGCGCCAGCGAGAAATGGGGGTTGCGCCCAAGATGTGGTGCGCTGGCATGGGCGGACTTGCCATGGAAAGTAACCACAAGCTCGAATCGCCCACGATGTCCGCGCATCAGGCGTGCCGAGCTCGGCTCTCCTACGATGGCCAAATCCACGTCCAGGGCTTCCCGAAGCGTCAACGTCCCCAAACCGCCGGTCTCTTCGCCCACCACGGCAGCCACGAGGACATCCCCCGCCGGACGCAGCCCGTGAGCAGCCATCAATCCGCCGGCAGCCAGTTGCGCTATTAGGGAGCCCTTGTCATCCACTGCGCCCCGTCCCCAAACGCGCCCCTCGCGCAACCCGCCTTCCCAAGGGCCATACATCCACGCA
>CAYOBT010000454.1:0-2590 GCA_964402205.1 uncultured Anaerolineales bacterium | reverse complement strand
TGAGGGTAGCTACCTGTTCTGTGTAGGAAGTGTGGGAGCGCCTCGGAACGCCACCCCATCGGACTTTCGCCGCGAGGCGACCTACATTGCCATGGAGCTGGGACAAGGAGCTCCCAGACTTTACGTGCGCCAAGTGCACTACGACAAGCTCGCGTTCACGCGCAGCCTGACCAAGAGGCTTAGCAAAGCAGGGTACGAAACCGCGCAGATCAACTCCCTTTTCGCGGAGCTCCGACTCTAGGGGAGGCTCGGAGCGAGAGCAGCTAATCCTCGGCACGTACGCGCAAGATGATATGGAGGGAATCCGCCAAAGCAAACCAGCTACGTACTGTCGTGAAACCCGCCCCAGAACGGCAGATGCCAAGATTCAGGGCACCGCGAACTGGCCGCTGAAATGACCCTGCCCTACCCTACGGATGATCCTCCCCCACGTTCTGCACGGACACATCCAGCCTTCGCTCGTCGCCATCCCTCGGCGCGAGCGTCACATCCCAAGCGCCAAACCGATAGTGCACCTGGTCCGACGCCCCGAGTTCCCGCTCGATCCAACGTCGCGCGGACTCTGCCATCAGATCCTCAGTCACTAGCATGGCGCCCGCACCAATCTTGACCTCGAACGGTGTGCCCTCGTACCGAGCGGACATCTCGGGGAAGAGATGCGGCAACGTCACACAACGTGCCCCGGATCTGATGCATCGCCACACAGCCATTTGCGTCTCCTCGGACAGCGCCTCGCCCGTGCAGATCAGCAGCGAAATGCCCCGAAGGTGCTCCTCGGCGACCTGGTGGTCGAACACGACAACACCATCCAGGGGACAGAACCCCGTGTGGTCGTCAGCGTAGGGGTACGCCATGCGCCCGTCGCGCCGGATCTGCTCGGCGATGGCTTGATGCCGTGACGCCATCGGCTCGTTGTGCCAAGTGATACCCTCGCGAGGCACGGCCCCATGAGTGAGCAGATGAAAGGCGTCCAGAATCGCCTCGTGTCTCGCCTGCTTCGCCGGACCCGTCGGGCCGAACAAGGTGTCGCTGGAAGCGAACGAGCTCGCGCCTCGCCGGCACCAGGTCGAATCCGAGAGCGCGATGACAGCGACGCGAGGCCGCACGTCGCGAAAGGTGAAGGGACGCGAGTGCGCCGGCACATAGTGCTTGGCGAACCAGCGATGGTACTTGCCATAGGCCGTCAGCATATAGCCATCGCGTCGCACATTCATCACGAGCGGATTGTCCGCGCCACGATGGTGGATGGGATGAGTCCGCAAGTCCTCCCATTCCTCGGGTGTCGTATGCACCGGCACGATGAGATCGTAGAGTCCCTCGGTGTACACCGAATCCAGCCCTAGCCAGTAGCACAGAAGCAGCGCCGAGAGGTACTCGTCCGGGCTATGCCCGGGGTTGCCCTCTCGATCATCGTGGAAGATCGTCCCCCAGAACGGGATCACGCCCCAGAGGTCTGCGACGGCCCACAGGGGACGGCCATACTGAAGCGCAGCCCCCATGGCGATAGCCAGCACCAGCGGGTTGAAGGATTCCTTTAGCACCTTGGGCGCCGGCGTCATGCCAGCGCAGGCTAGCGGGTGCATCAACACGGGGAACACCAGCTCCGCAACGCTGGCGACGCCGTGTGCCTCGTACTCGCCCACGATGCGGGTGACCTCCGCCACCAGTCGATCATGGCACGTCCCCACGTCGAGCCCTGTCGCATCGAAAAAGTAGGGCCCGTCGCCAGTGTCGACAGCGTTGATCTGGCGATGGGCCACCTCATCCCAGACCAAGCCGAGGCACTTGCCCGTCGCGGTTGCATCTCGCAGGCGGGCCTCGCCATAGTCCGCTCGGCCCGTGCCGGGAATCCACGGGCCCTGTATGTCGCCATACGTGTTGTTGAGCAGAAAAGGAATGTCCAGCCTGCCGCACATGTCTGCGATGCGCCCGCATGCATCCACCTTCCCTGGCGCCAACGAATCATAGAAGAGCGTATAGTCGGCTCCCAGCTCACGCAGCGCCTTTCCGAGGCTCTCCTCACGGAAATGCTTCCCGAACCAAGCGCTGTAGATCGTCGCCCACCAGTCGTTCCCACCAGGAAGGATCACCTCGACGCCCACGCTGAATCCCATGTCACATGCTCCCTTTGCCATGGCTCACTCCCCCGTGAAGCCGGATACCATTCGTCGATCCCGCTCGAGGGCAAACAGCCTCGCCACCAGGTCAAGCCGACGGTTCCGCGGCGGGCCATGGTTGATGCGACGCTTGCTGGCCTCCAAGTCGACGGTCACGACCTCGTCGACCAGGTCAAAGGCCTCGCTGCGCAGGAACACCTCTCCGCTCGGGTCGATGCCCATGACGGTACCGGCATGGTTGGCGATCACGCCATCGAGGCCCGCGGTAGAGGGACCTACCGCGTTACAGAGCAGCACGTAAACGTTGTGATCATAGGCGCGCGCCACATGGATGCGTTCCCACTCCTCCTGCTGATGCCGCATCGTCGCTTGACGGAACTCGGCGGTCAAGGGAATCGGCCACGTACCCGTCCTAGCGGCATGGGGCGCGGCGATCAGATCGACGCCACGAAGGCTGTGCAGAAGCGCCAGCT
>CAYOBT010000453.1:0-2593 GCA_964402205.1 uncultured Anaerolineales bacterium | reverse complement strand
ACCTTGCGAAGGTTACGCCCAACCTTCGCAAGGTTAGCGTGTCGTGCGGTAGTACTTCATGTAGCGGCGCGAGCGCCGGTCCCGGCCCAGAAAAACGTCGGCCGCCAGCAGCGCAAAACGGACCTCCTCGCGCGTCGGGTCGGTGACCGGGACGTTCATGCCCAGCACCGCCGCAGCCGCGAGAAAGTGGGCGTTGAGCATGGGCCGTGCGGGCATGCCGAAGCTGACGTTGCTGGCCCCGCCCGTGATGCTGTTCTCGGGAAAGGTCGCCCGCAGCAGGCGAACGGTCTCCAGCGCCACCCGCGCTGCCTGATCGTCCGCCCCGACGGTCATCACCAGGGGATCGAAGATCACGTCTCCTGGCCCGACCCCCGCCTGGACGGCCGCCTCCAGCGCCCGGCGGGCGACGCTCAGGCGCTCCTCGGCGCTATCGGGGATGCCCTCCTGGCCCATGCAGAGCGCGATCACGGGCACGTGGTGCTCGGCCACGATGGACAGGTTCTCGGCGAGGACCTTCTTCTCGGCGCTGATGGAGTTCACCAGCGGCCGGCCGGGGCACACCGCCAGCGCAGCCGCCAGCGCGAGCGGAATGCGCGTGTCGATGCACAGAGGCACATCCACCGCCCTGGAGACGGCCTGTACGGCCTCAGGCAGGACGGCCACCTCGTCCACCCCCTGGCCACCGACGTTGACGTCGATGACGTCGGCGCCCGCCGCGACCTGCCGGCGGGCCTCCTCCGCGACGTAGTCCCAATCCCCATCCAGGAGCGCCTGGCACAGTCCGCGCTTGCCGCTGGGATTGATGCGCTCGCCGATGATGCGGGCCGGGCCAAGCGGGTCCAGGCCGATCGGGGCACCTGTTCCTTGCAATGTCGTCGTCATAAAAATATCCGCGCTATGCCGGTTTCCACTCGCGCGCCTTGAGAATGGCGTCCGCCTCGGGCTGCCCCTTCAGCCACTCGTCGAAGGGTTGAAAGGGTGGCGGCTCTATCTCGATGGACGAGAGGTCCTCGGCGATGGGATACCGGCCCAGCGTGCGCACCGCGTGAATCGCCGTGTGGATGTTGACCGGCGGCGCATCGGCGGGGACGTTGGCGATGAAGAACAGCACCCGGCCATCCCGCCCCAGGATGTCGATCCACTCGCGGATCTTGGCGACGATCTGCTGGGGGCTGCTGTCTCGTATGAAGCGCCCATTGAGGGAGGCGTAGACGGGGAGCTTGCGCCCGCCCTTGCCGTTGAGCACCGCAAACTCCTGCAGCCATTCCATCGGCCAATCCTGCGTGCGGCCCATCGCCGAGAGCGCTACGTCCATAATGAAGGTCTTACGGGCCGTCTCCCAACACTTGAACATGATCTCTTTGTCGAACTTGGCCGGATCCTCCTCGCAATAGTCGGCGGCGGCCAGCCCGGCCATGACGGTTATGCCCAACTCCTTCTTGCCCCGCGCTGCCAGGCGCTTGGCCGAGGGCACGACCCACTCGTCCACCATCTCGGGCGTCAGGTTGGGGAAGGCTGCCCAGGCATCGGCGCCGCTCGACTGCTTGACGCCGGGCTGCTCGGACTGCGCCTTGAGGTAGGGGAAGATGGCCTGATTCTCGGCCCAGTCAAACAACTCCTGGGCGAACACCCGATCGCGCTTGAGCGCCCGCACCGCCTTGGGGTAGCCCATGGCCTGGCAGATCAGGCTGAACGGCGAGCAGAAGAAACCCATCGCAAACGGTCCGGAGGCCTTCTCGCACGTCAGGCGCGCCGCCTCCACGCCCATTGGAATGCGCCCTCTGGACGGATCGAGCGGTCCCAGCTTATCGAGATCACCCGGCTGCTTGATGAGCGGGTCGTTGGTGTCCACGGTGGGCATGGCGTCGTCGCTGTAGATGAACTTGGCGCCCAGCGCCTCCACCTCAAAGTTGTACGCATCCGGGATGATCGTGTAGGTGTCAAAACCGTACCATCGCTCGACGGCGATCTGCACGTCGACCAGCAACCTGGCATCCCAGTAGTACTTGCGGGCCGGGACGCGGGCCACCGTCATGGCGTGATCGTGGATCTGCGGCCCCATGAAGGGGATGGTGTCCCCGTGCTTGCCCAGCATCATGGCAAACACGCGCCCGGTCGGACTCAGCTTGCCAATGCGCAAGCCATTCCCGTAAAGCAACCCCTGAACTAATTCGAGCATCTGGTTCGCCATCGCTCACACCCCCACCAATTCGAGCGCCTTATGTATGGCGTCCAGGGCATCCTTGCCCCAGGCGTCGGCGCCAATCTCATCGGCGAATTCCTGGCTGGTAGGCACGCCGCCGACCATCACCTTGACACCCTGGCGCAGGCCCTGGCTTTCCAGCTCGGCGATGATCTCCTTCATCTCCAGCATAGTCGTGGTCATGTAGGCTCCCAGGCCGACGATGGTGGGCTGGTACTCCTTGACCGCCTCGACGAAATCCGTCTTGCACACGTCGATACCCAGGTCGATCACCTCGAACCCGGCCGACTGGAGCAAGGCGATCACCAGGCTCTTGCCCAGGTCGTGCATATCGCCCTCCACGACCCCGATCACGTACTTCCTGCCGTGCTGCCCGCCATCGGCATCCTC
>CAYOBT010000452.1:0-2596 GCA_964402205.1 uncultured Anaerolineales bacterium | reverse complement strand
CATCGCCGAGTATATGCATCGGCAGCCCGATCTGCCCGAGCCCGACCAGCCGCAGCGCCCCGAGGATGGCTACGACGGCGCCGTGGCCCTGCACGACGTCACCTTTGGCTATGACCCCGAGGAGCCCGTCCTGCACGATGTGGACCTGGCGATTGCGCCTGGCGAGACTATTGCGCTGGTGGGGGCCACCGGGGCTGGCAAGAGCACGCTTTCCAAGCTGATCGCGCGGCTGTATGACGTCCAGGAGGGTTCGGTGACGCTGGACGGTGTGGACGTGCGCCGTATCCCCAAGGATGAGCTGCATCGGGTGGTGACCATCGTGCCGCAGGACGTGTTCCTGTTTGCCGAGTCCATCGGCGAGAACATCCGCTATGGCGACCCGCAGGCCGATGACGAGCAGGTGCGCGCGGCGGCTCAACGCGCCCAGGCGCACGGGTTCATCTCGCGGCTGCCGCAGGGGTACCAGAGCCCTGCGGGCGAGCTAGGCGCCATGCTCTCGGGCGGGCAAAAGCAGCTCGTGGCCTTTGCGCGGGCGCTGCTCACCGATCCGCGCGTCCTGATCCTGGACGAGGCCACCGCCAACGTGGACGCCTACACCGAGGCGCAGCTCCAACGGGCCATGGACGAGATCCGCCAGGGACGCACGACGATCATCATCGCCCACCGCTTCTCGACCTTGCGCAAGGCCGATCGCATCGTGGTGGTCGAGGATGGCCGCATCGTCGGCCAGGGCCAGCACGAGGAGCTGCTGGCGAGCAACGAGGCCTACCAGCGGCTGTACCAGCGGCAGTGGGCCGAGGCGCAGGCATCGTAGCCATGACAGGAGCATCCGTGGCCAGCGAGTCCGCCGCTATTCAGGTCCAGGACCTAACCAAGCGCTACGGCCCGACCGAGGGCGGTGTCCTGGCGCTGGATGGCATCTCGTTCGAGGTGCCGCCTGGCGCCGTGTTCGGTTACCTAGGGCCCAACGGCGCTGGCAAGACGACCACCATCCGCCTGCTGACGGGGCTGTCGCAGCCTACGTCGGGGCAGGCCCATGTGCTGGGGCTGGACGTGACCCGCGAGGCCGCCCGCGTGAAAAAGCGCATCGGCGTGGTGCCCGAGGCCTCGAACCTCTATAACGAGCTCACTTGCTATGACAACCTGGTCTTTTCGATGCAGCTCTATGGCGTGCCGCGCGTTGAGCGTGAACCACGCGCCATGGCGTTGCTGGAGCGCTTTCGCCTCCGTGAAAAGCGGGATGTCGCCTTTGCCAAGCTGTCTCGCGGTATGAAGCGTGCCCTGACCATCGCGGCGGCTCTGGCCCATCGCCCCGCCGTCGTCTTTCTCGACGAGCCCACCACAGGGCTGGATGTCATCGCCGCGCGTGGCCTGCGCCAGATGATCGCCGGCCTGCGAGACGAGGGCGTGACGGTGTTGCTGACGACGCACTATTTGGAGGAGGCAGAGCGCCTCTGCGATCGGATTGCCATCATCGTCGGCGGGCGCATCGTGGCCGACGACACGCTGGACGGCCTCAAGGCCGGGCTCCAAGGCGAGACGGCCGTGGAGCTGGTGCTAGGCAATGGCGACGAGCCCGCCGAGACTCGTCGCATCGTCGCCGATGACGTGCCCGCCGCGGTGCGCCAGGCGCTGGATCAGGCTGCCGCCGATGGACGCAGGGTGCTGGCCGTGAACACGGTCCGGCCTTCCCTGGAGGATGTCTTTGTGCGGCTGACGGGCCTCAGCGCCGACGCCATGCGCACGGAAAAGGCCAAGCCATGATCCAAGATGATCTTCGCGGCATGATGTGCGTCATGTGGAAGGACCTGCGTGCTTATTATTTGAAGCCGCCGAACATCAGTTGGGGCATCCTGCTTCCCTTGGGCTTTTTGCTGGCGTTTGCCTTGCGTGAGGGCGGCAACCTGGCGCGGCTGGCGCCGGGATTGCTCGGGCTGACGTTGCTGTTTGCGGCTACCAGCATGGAGGCCATCGTCATCACCTTTGAGCGACGCGTCGGCGCGCTGGAGCGGCTCTTGCTGGCTCCCATGCGCCTGCCGGCGTTGCTCGCGGGCAAGGTGTTGGGTGGGATGGTGTTTGGGCTGGTGATGGGCGTGGTGGTGCTGGTGGGCGTGTTGGTGGCGTTTGGCGCCACCAACGTCAACGTGCTGGTCCTCACGGGCGCCATGCTTTTGGGCGCGGCGGCCTTTTCGGCGACGGGCGCGCTGGTGTCGGTGGCCGTGAGCGAGGTGTTCGAGGCGCAGACGCTGGCCAATGCGCTGCGCTTCCCGATGATGTTCCTGGGCGGCGTGTTCGTGCCGCTGGCCGAGATGCCCGGATGGCTCCAGGTGGTGGCGCGGTTGCTCCCGCTCACCTATGCCATCGAGGCCCTGGAGATTGCCCTGCATGGCGGCTCGCCCGGCCGCGCCGCGCTGGATCTGCTTGTGCTGGCGGGGTACACGGCGGTGCTGTTCCTGCTATCAACGCGGTTGCTGGCACGCCGGCTGGTGTGAGAGCGGCCGGGGGCGCGGGGTTGCCGACGCCCCGGACCTGTCGCTCACGGAGCCACCCCCTCCCCTGTTTCCCCTCCCCCACGGTATCCGTGGGAGAGGGGATC
>CAYOBT010000451.1:0-2596 GCA_964402205.1 uncultured Anaerolineales bacterium | reverse complement strand
TCCGCGAGTCGCCCGATGCAGTTTCGCTCTCCTTCACGTGGTCAGACGTTACGCTTGCACCCACGGATCAGCGGATCGACGTCTCCATCGCCGTGTCTCTGAGTGGCGGGAGCCCTGTCAGCTGCTGGACGGCTGAGCTGACCAGCAGCGCTGCCAGCTTGGGCCTCTGGCAGTTCGACTTCCCTCTGCTGCAGGGTCTGCGTGGGGATTCTAGAACCCGGTTGATCGTCCCTGACGGCTGGGGTGTCCAGGTTGCTCATCCTGCGCGGCGCAAGGAGGTCTATCTCGGGCACTATCCCAGCGGGCGCTGTGTGATGCAGCTCGTTGCGCTAACGGATGGCAACGACTCGCTTTATCTTGCGACCGAGGACAAGAGGGCCTTCTATAAGCAGTTCCATGTCGCGGGCGACGAGGAACAGGGATCGCTCAGCTACGCCGTCAGGCAATTCCCCGGCGGCATGGGCTCGGCAGGTGGCTCGTACAAGACGCCGTTCTACACGGCCATCGGTGTGCTGCCAGGGGGGTGGGAATCGGCTGCGCGACGATACCGCGAATGGGCGCTAACGGCCCCATGGACGGCCAAGGGCAAGCTTGCAGAGCGGTCGGACGCGCCCCCCTGGGTCAAGGATACCGTGCTGTGGGCCACTGGCTCGTCTCGCCATGCAGACGACGTCGAGGCGGCTGCTGACGAGCTCGTCGCCTTTGCCAAGCGCTTTGGCGTACCGACGGCCGTCCACTGGTACGGGTGGCACGAGATCCCCTTCGATGACCATTATCCCGAGTACTTTCCAGCGCGGGCGGGATTCCAAGACGCGGTGGAGCGCGTGCAGCGGGCTGGCATCCGTGTGATGCCGTACATCAATGGGCGTCTGTGGGACCCCCGAACCGAGAGCTGGCGCGAGGACGACGGCTATCAGGCCTGCGCCAAGGACATCGATCAGGCCTGCCACACGGAGAGCTACGCCACCAAGGTCGAGTTCGCCGTGATGTGCCCGGTGACGTCGCTTTGGCAGCGAAAGATCGGTGAGATCGTCGCTCGCCTGGCGGACGAGTTCGGCGTTGATGGCGTCTACATCGATCAAATCGGCGCCGCGCGGCCCCAGCTGTGCTTTGACGCGTCGCATGGGCATCCCGTGGGTGGGGGCGATTTCTGGGTTCGTGGCTACGAGCAGATGCTGCGGACCTCACGAGAGCGAGGCAAGCGCGCGCGTCCCGACTTGGTCCTGACCACGGAAGACGCTGCCGAGGCATACGGAGCCGAGCTCGATGCTTTTCTGATGTGCAACTCGACGCGGCCCGACCTCGTGCCACTGTATCCCATGGTCTACTCTGGCCTGTTCCTAACGTTTGGACGGTACATCTTTGACAAGGACATGGAGGATCCAGCATCCTTCCGCACCAAGATGGGCCAGATGTTCCTCTGGGGAGCGCAGCTTGGCTGGATGGCGCCCGGGTTCATCCTGAAGCCTGAGCATGCCGAGTCGGCAGCCTTTCTGCGCGAGCTGGCTCTTGCCAAGGCCAGGAACCATGGCTATCTGGCGTTGGGGGAGCTCGTGTGTGCCGATCCGATCACGAGCGACGTCCCGAGGCTAACCACTCGATGGTGCATGTGGAACCCCAGCAACGACTATCGCATCGAGCCTCTGCACCCCATCACCATGCCCTGCGTCCAGGGAACGGTGTGGAAGCACCACGACGAAAGCGGCCTGGCGGTGTTTCTCGTCAACATGTCTGAGGAGGACCAACGCGTCGGTTGGTCGATAGGTGTAGCCGCTGCGTCCGCGTACGAGGTGTACGAGCAGCATAGCGGGCAGGCAGTCGAGGTCACGCCAGAGTCGGGCAAGCTGTCGGGGGTAGCCACCATCCCGCGCCTTTCGGTGCGCGTCATCGAGCTACGCAGGCGTTGAGGACGACGCTCTTGGACCCGGCGCCGTGCATGGCCGTGGGCATACGCGGGTAGGCGTTCCACATCTGGTGGAAAGGATAGAGCAGGCTGTGCGGCTCGGCCAAGTCGAGGTCGTGCAGCCCTGGCAAGCAGAGCGGCCTGGTGGGGCGGGCCTCCTACGAGGATCCCTCCGTGGCCCGAGTTGGCCCGCGAGCCTGGGCAAGCCTAGTCCAAAGCCTCCATCGCCTCTGCATGGCGCACGAACTCTCGCCAGCCTGGTGGCATGGGGAATCCGGCTGAAGGCTCGGCGCCCGCATCGATCAGCTTTTCGCGGAGGAACGCATAGAGAGCTCGCTGTGCCGGCGTCACCTCGGCGATCTCGGCGGGCGGACGCTCCGTCCTGTTTCGCCAAAAAGCCGGGTTCACTGCCTGGGCCATGGCCAGAAGGGTCTGCTTGTCCGCAGACTTGCCTCGGCTCTGCTCGCCCAGGAAACGAGCAAGGCGGCGTGCTTGCATCTGTGGCTGTCGGACGCAGGCTTCGTACTCGACAAAGAGCCTGCGATCGGTGCCAGCGGTTGCTCGCAGCACCATGCGCATCATATGCTGCCATCTCAACAGGTTGCAGGGGACAAGGTCTACCGACTCTTGGTGCTGCGCTGGCAAGACAAAGCGTTGCCAGGACCTGGCCACATCGTAGGGGTGGCGAACCGT
>CAYOBT010000450.1:0-2607 GCA_964402205.1 uncultured Anaerolineales bacterium | reverse complement strand
AAGTGCTGAGCCAGACACCGGTTCCTGGCACGAACGCCTGATCCGAGGCAGCCAACAACTCCAACGACTGAAGCCGCGCGCCGCTACCCCACGGGCGTCCATGGCCACCAGCGCGTCTCCGAATGTCGCCTAGCGGTCGGATACCTTGGTCGTCGTCATTGCCTGGGCGACGTGGCCCCCGCCAGCTGTCCTCGCTTCTCCGTTGACGGCGCCCAGTCGGCCCTCTATACTCGCCGAGGCAATCAGCGAGATATGGGGAGCAGACCCAACCATGACACAGTTCACCGCTATTCCCGACGGCACGATCACCGCGGCATCCGGATTCCAGGCTGCCGGTGTATCGGCGGGACTCAAAGGTGGCGAGGCATTGGACCTCGCCCTAGTCTACTCGAAAGCCCCCTGCACGGCCGCCGCCGTCTTTACCACCAACAAGGTCAAGGCCGCGCCCGTCTTGTACGACCGCCAGGTTCTGACCACCAATGCGACGCAGATCCATGCGTGTGTGATCAACAGCGGCTGCGCCAATGCCTGCACCGGCGACGCGGGCATGGCCGCCTCCCGCGAAACAGCGGCACAAGCCGAACACGCCCTCAGAATTCCTGCCGGCAGCGCCCTCGTCATGTCCACCGGCGTCATCGGAGCTCAACTTCCGGTCCCCAAGATCGTCTCTGCGCTTCCCCGCGCCGTGTCGACCTTGGCCAGCCGACCAGACGCCGGCCTCGCCGCTGCGCAAGCCATCATGACCACCGACACCCACCCCAAGACGTGTGCCGTCCGCGTGAATGGGGAACTGGGGGCCTTCACGATTGCCGGCATGGCCAAGGGATCGGGAATGATCCACCCCAACATGGCAACCATGCTCAGCGTGATCGTCACCGATGCTCCTGTCGCCGCGCCAGCTCTGGATGCGGCGCTGCGCTCGTGTCTCGATAGCAGCTTTCACGCCATTACCGTGGACGGGGACACGAGCACCAACGACACTGTGCTCTTGCTGGCCAACGGCCAGAGCGGGCTCCCGACCATAGAAGAGCCCATGGGCGAACTCTACGAAGCCTTTGGCGAAGGATTGCGCCACGTAGCCCAGCATCTAGCGCAAAAGATTGTCCGGGACGGCGAGGGAGCAACGCATTTCGTGCAGATCGATGTGAGGGGGGCCACATCCCCGGATGATGCCAAGCGCGCCGCCAAGGCGATCGCCCACTCGCTTCTCGTCAAGACCGCAATCTATGGACACGACGCCAACTGGGGGCGAATCCTGTGCGCAGCCGGCTACAGTGGCGCGGAGCTGGACGCGGACCGGGCCGAGCTATGGCTGGGGGACCTACACGTCGTGCACGAGGGAAGGCCACATGACATTGACGAGGAACGCGCAAAAGCGATCCTGGCACAGTATGAGATCACCATCACGCTAGACCTGCAGCTAGGCACGGGAGAAGCTACGGTCTGGACGACCGACCTGTCGCATCGCTACGTCGATATCAACGCCCACTATCGTACATAGCCAGCGGCCTGGCGCCTTCAGCGGTCGCCCAGCAAGCGCATGGCGAGCTCCGCATAGACGCGAGCTGCTGACTTGAGGTCCTGGACGCGCACCTGTTCCTCACTGGTGTGCGCATAGCGCTCCTCGCCAGGGCCAAAGCCTATGGTCGGCAGACCAGCCACACCAGCCGTATACACGCCATCGGTGGAGAACTCCCAGCGCCGCACCCTCGGGACATAGCCTAGGACCCGCTCCACCACCGAGGCTGCAGTGGTCACGAGATGGTGATTGGCAGGCGTGGCCCATGCCTCGAACTCCTGGCGACCGTGGACTTGGTATCCCGTGTACGATGTCGCTTGGTATTCATCTACCTTGATGGAGGCATCCACGCCTTCGCGGCTGATGATGCTCCGGAGCTCGGCGATGGCCTTGGCCTCGGTTTCGCCGCCCGTCAAGCGTCGATCCAGATACAGGGAGCAAGCGTCCGGGACGGCATTGCGACTCCCCGCGACGCTGCGGATGTCCGTCACGGCGATACTTCCCCGCCCGAGAAAAGAGTCTTCGCCCAGTTGGGCCGCCAGAAGCTCTACCCCCACCACGACCCGTGCTGCCTGGTAGATGGCGTTGACACCTTGCTCAGGCATGGACGCGTGACAGGCTCGGCCACGAACGGTGATCTCTAGCGCAATGCGGCCTCGGTGCCCCCTCGCGATCTGCAAGTTCGTCGGCTCGCCCAGCACGACCCAGTCAGGCCGCAAGCCCTCCGCCTCAATGGCGTGCTGGATCGCCAACCCCTCGCACGGCTCCTCTTGCACGACGCCCACGACATACAGGGTTCCTCGCAGACGCGACTTGGCGGCGGCGATCGCCTTGGCCCCGTACACCATGGATGCCAGGCCACCCTTCATGTCGGCGGCTCCACGTCCGTACAGCGTGCCGCCCTTGATCTCGCCGCCGAACGGGTCGCGTTCCCAGCGCGAGGCCTCGCCGATATCCACCGTGTCCATGTGTCCGTCAAAGAGCAAGGTAGGGCCCTCGCCCGAACCGACGCGGCCGATCACGTTGCCCACCGCATCGACTCGCACATCATCACAGCCGGCTTGCTCCAGCTCGGCGACCATGGCTTG
>CAYOBT010000449.1:0-2634 GCA_964402205.1 uncultured Anaerolineales bacterium | reverse complement strand
CCTCTAGACGATGGGGGCCCGATCAGGCATCGATTCTACCATCTGCAGATCAGGCGGTCAAATCCTCTGCCCATCGACGCAACACCGTCCGAACCGCATCTACCTCAGGTGGGCACCCGGGGCAGAAGGCGATATCGTCCTCTGCCACCAACCCCACCGAGGGCGCCCTCTCGGCAGCCATGCGCGCGTACGAAGCCATACAGTCCCCTACCATCAGCTCCTTATGGCGTATGCCATGCACCACATACCGGCCGCGATGCACCTCATCAGCCGCGGCTGTCACCCGCAACCGCTCCAAGAGCACATCAGGCAGGTCCGCCATCGCGGCTCGCGCCACGTCGCGGCACTTGCGACACACGATGCCTGCGTCGACCAATGCCTCGATGAGGTCGGTGGTTGACGGCGGGCAGCCAGGCACGTGCACCTCGCCCCTGCCTGCCGCCAAGGCGCAATCGCCCACCGTGCAGCGTACCTTGCCCTCTGGCAACTCGCCCTGGCCACCGAACACGACAAGGATGTGCTCGCGCAGCGCCTGGCCCGGAAAGCGCCGCAAGCCCATCACGGCCGGCATCCGACAGCCGCTGCAAGCCCCCAGATCGTGGAGGCTCACGCGCTCCAGCTCGCCATCGATCTGCTCCGCTGGCCACATGTACTGCCGTGAACAGGCATCCAGATCGTCGCCGACCACCTCAATGCGCGTGAGGTGACCCTCTCCCAAGCCAAGCTGTGCGGCCCAGGTGTGATACCGCGTGGGGCGGTCCAGTCCCATGGCGGCGCGCGCCACCGTGTCCACCGCCACGGGATCGCGGCCCGCCAGCATCACGCGGGCCCCCGCCGGATGCTCAAAACAGGACCCGCCCGCCTCGCCCTCGGATCCGTCGAACCCATCGACAACGGCCAGATCGGGTGGCCGGATTGCGTTGATCGCGACGATCGCCTCCTCCAGCAACCGTTGCCGATGGATCTCGCTCCGCTTGGGCTGCGGCGTTAGTGCATAGCTGTTCTTGAGCGCCACGGTATAGTCACAGCTGATGTGCGTCTTGAGACAAGGTACGGTGATATAGACATCCGCATCGAGCACCAACTCGGCCAGGGGGATGGCATCGCCATAGAGGCCGGTGGGGTCAGGGACGGCACGATGCTCCCCCGCGTCAAGGTTCCAGAGCGCAACGCCCGTCTCCTCCGCCATGGCGCGCCAGCCACCTGTGGGAAAGGCGCTCTCGTGCGTGACGCCAAACGCTCCGGTGCCCTCAGCTACGATGATGCTGCCCGCACGGCAGCGCTTCACATCCTCGATGAGAGCTGCCACCAGCGCCAGGTGCGTCGTCCCGCCGCTCTCTTTGGGAGCATTCGCCGTGATGTTCGGTTTGATCACGACGCTGCTCCCAGGCGGCACGATTTGCTCCAGACCACCGATATCCGCCAGGCAGTCATCCAGCACCTTCGAAACGTCGTCTAGATGCTCCCAGTGTCGGACGGATACAACAGGCCTATCCCCCATGTTCTCCCTTGCTATCGACACCGCGCCATCTTTGCCAGTGGACGCGAGATGCATCGTACTGTGTCCGAGGCGGCTTGGTCTGCGCCGGATGGCCAACATGCACCAGACCGACCGGCCGCACGTGACGGGGGAGCTCCAGCGCGCGAGATACGCCCCGCATGAATGACGGGACGGGATGCACCCCAATCCATACCGCCCCCAAGCCAAGGCCATGCGCTGCTAACAGGATATTCTGAATGGCAGCGCTGCAATCTTCCACATAAAAGTCGCGTGCGGGCGGCGGATAGGTCCGCCTCATGTTCCCGCACACGACAATGGCAACAGGCGCCTCGTAGCGCCCAAAGATGAGCGTCCGCCTAAGCCTAGCCAGCACCTCTGGATCGCTGACAACCACAAACTCCCACGGCTTGCGATTCGATGCCGAGGGCGCCGCCATGGCCGCCTGTAGCAGCTCGTCGATCCGACCTGGCTCCACGGGGCGATCCTCGAAGCGGCGAATGCTCCGCCGCCCGAGGATGTGCTCCATGATATGCGCCACGATGCGCTACCCGAACTTTTCTCGGAGAAAGGCCAAGCGCTCCCTCATCTGGAAGCTGCCCCCACCCTCGTGATTGTTGTAGGGGTAGACCCGGATGTCTTTCTCCCCCGCCCAATGGTTGTAGGCCGCAAACACCGTCGACGGAGGGCAGGTCATGTCCATGAGCCCCACCGAGAACAGAGCGCTCGCCTTGGCCCGTGTCGCCAGGTTCACCCCGTCAAAGTAGGACAGCGTTCGAAAAGCACGCTCGACGCTATCCCGATGTGTGTGGCAGTAGGTCGCGATCTCGCCGTAAGGCATGTTGTCGGTGATCTCGGTGGCACGCCGAAAGTGGCACAGGAAGGGCACATCTGGTGTCGCGAGCTTGGGGATATCCGAAAGCGCCGCGGCCGCGATGGTGATACCGCCGCCCTGGCTGCCGCCCACCACCGCCACGCGTGTCGCGTCCACTGCAGGATGCGACACGGCCGCCTCGATGGCGCGTACGGCATCGGTATAGACCCGACGATAGTAATAGTCGTGGGGATCCATGATGCCGCGCGTCATGAAACCGTTGGCCTGAGGGCCCGCTCCGGTCGGGGCGTTGTCCGGCGTC
>CAYOBT010000448.1:0-2641 GCA_964402205.1 uncultured Anaerolineales bacterium | reverse complement strand
GCGATGCGCTCGATGGCTTCCTTCCACGGGTAGCGTGGCTCGCCCGGCTCGGGCATGCCATGCCGCGTGATCCAATCCACCACCACATCTAGGCTCTGACCGTACGACACAGCGATCTCGGCCTCGAGGGCCAGCGTAAGCCCACTCCGGATGAGGATGGGCTCGTCCGCTGCGAGGGCGTTCTCCGACATGCCCCAGCGGGCGCTGGGCCACATGAGCCCCATCAAGGTCTCGGGCCGCCGCTCGACAAAGTTGGGCGCCGCGAACACGGGCTGGGGACAACGGAAGCGCGTCCACGGTGACAGCGCTGCCAGGTCCGGCGTGTACGCCAGGCCGAGCCCGATCCCGTCATAGCTCGTGGCCATCACCGGAATCGCCACCTTGTGCGGATGCGGCGTCATCCGCAGCGCCTCGTGCTCCTCAAACCAATCGGTGCCGCTGGTCCACTCGTCGTTAATAGCCCAATCGATGCCGGGCAGGATGGCGTCCGTGCGCGCTTCGCCAAAGCTCTCGGCGCCCACGCGCATCCAAACGCCGCGCAGCCGCTTTAGCCTGATGAGCTGCTGCGTCTGCACCTCCAGTCGATACCGGATCACCGGCTCGTCATTGGCCAGGCTGAGAACCACCGTGCCCTCGAGCGGCGAGTCGCCCGTGAAGGCCTTGTCTGGTCGCGGCACGGCTTCGAGATCGATGCCGACCTCAAAGCGCAACTCTTGCACGTCACCTTGCCGTTCGAGGTTGTAGGACGGCGCCTCCAAACGCATGGGATGCGGCAGGCCTTCTAGATCAGCCTCGCCCAGATGCTCGATGACCGCATAGAGACGATCGGGCTTGCCGCCCTCGGGCGCCACGTACAGTTCTCCCCAGCCCCAGCCAGTGTTGCGCTTGTGCACCTCCAAGCGCACGAACGCGTTCTCCAACGTCACGGTCTCTCCACCATACACCGCGTTGTGATAGCGTGGCATGTTCCCCTCCATTCCCTCGCCACCGCATTCACTCGTCGCGCCGGACGCGGCAACGATCACCTCCCCGCCGACCGGCAACGCTCTAGAGACAGGCAGCCCACCGCGTACGTCTCGGAAACTCGCTGCGCCGCCTCACTTCCATGTTAGGAGATTGGGCCAGAGAACGCCAGCCCACGCGAGCGAATCGCAGCAACGCAAAAGGGACGGCCACGAGGCCGTCCCTAGGGGAGCTCTGCAGTGGGAGAGATCAGCCGTGCACGCCCGCGACGCCTGGTTCCTCCTCCAGTGTATCCAACTCGCGCATCTCGCCGGTCACGGTAAAGATCGTGCGCTCGCAGATATTCGTCACGCGGTCGGCGGCGCGTTCCAGGTTGTGCGCGGCCCACAGGTACTGGTTGGCCGCCTCAATCCGCCCCGGATCCTCGATGATCAGCTCGAGCAGGCGTTCGTACACGCGGTTGTAGAGCGCATCCACCTCATCGTCGCGCGCAGCGATCTCACGCGCGACCTGAACATCCTGCTGGATAAAGGCATCCAGCGCCTGGCGTAGCATCTCGGTGGCTCGTATCGCCATGGCCTCCAGAGAGGCCAGCGGGGCCTCGAACTCGGGCTCACCCAACATCAGCACGATCTTGCCGATGCCCTTGCCATAGTCACCGATCCGCTCGAGCTCGGTGATGATCTCGAGCAGAGCCGCCACGTGCCGGAGATCCCGCGCGATGGGCCCCTGGGTGGCGATCAGCGTCAGCAGACCAGCTTCGATCTCAAACCGCTTGCGGTTAACCTCCGCATCGCGCGCGATGACTTCCTGCGCACCGTTGAGATCGCGCTCGGCCAGCATTCTCGTGGCATCCGTCACCATCTGCTGCACCATGCTCGCTAGCACCAAGACCTGGTCCTGAAGCCGCTGCAAGTTTTCCTCATACGTCTTGCGTAGCATCTGCTCCCCCTTGCGCCCTCGCCCCTGCAACGGAACGCGGCCGTTCTCACAGCCGTGGCCGTCAGAGCGCCATCACCATCTCACGGATCTCATCACGAACCCTTCGGAACACCTCCAATTGCTCGTCCTCACTGCCCTGCGCTTCGGCCGGATCGTCAAAGCCCCGGTGCTGACGCTTGCCCTTGCCCAACCACACGGGGCACATCTCCTTGGCCCGGTCACAAACTGTGACCACCAGATCAAAGCCAGTGTTGCCGAACTCGGCGATGCCCTTGCTGCGATGCGCAGAGATGTCGACGCCGACCTCATCCATCGCTTTGACGGCCAATGGATGGACATAGCCCGCGGGCTCGGTCCCCGCCGAAAAAGCCTCCCACGCATCGCCCTGCAGAGCGCTGACAAGGCCTTCGGCCATCTGGCTGCGCGCCGAGTTGCCGCTACACAGAAAGAGAACTCGCCTGCGCCTCACATTGCCTCCTCATGCTGACAGGCCGCGCGCCCCAGAATGCGCGGCACCCTTCGCGTGAGGATAGATGCCTTAGGTCAAGATAGCATCATCGCTTCGTTAACGTCTGGTTAAGAACGACCGCTAGAATCGCGGGCGCCTGCTTGAAGCAACGTGAAGCGGAACGTGCTGCCAAGGCCTAGCTCGCTCTCGACCCAGACGCGGCCGCCGTGCGCGAGCACGCGGTGCTTGGAGATGGCCAGTCCCAAGCCAGTGCCAGCCCCAGCACGG
>CAYOBT010000447.1:0-2645 GCA_964402205.1 uncultured Anaerolineales bacterium | reverse complement strand
CCGTCTCGATCAGGTCCACGATGCTAACAAAGTAGACGCTGATGGCCTGAGCGATGGTCGCCATGCCCAGAGCAATGGCGGCGTGGGGTTCCCCCACACATGCGTCTTGCCGACGCCGGGCGGTCCCAGCAGAAGCACGTTCTCGCCGCTGGCGACGAAGCGCATCGTCGCCAGCTCTTGCACCTGGCGCTCATTGATCGAAGGCTGAAAGGCAAAGTCGAACGCGTCCAGCGTCTCTAGAAAGGGGAAGTGAGCCAGTTTGATCTTCATGGCCACATCGCGCTCGTAACGCGCCGAAACCTCGGCCTCCAGCAGGCACTCGAAAGTCCATGTAGGTATCGCTCTCCTTGGCTGCCTGCTGGGCGATGGTATCGAGACACTCGGCCATGCGGGGCAACTTGAGGCGCTCCAGATGGGATTGCACACGGGCGTATACCAGATTGCTCATCGGATGCCCTCCACCAGTTCGTCATATGCGCCCAGTGAGCGCGTCTCGACCAGGGGTGCTGCCAGCCACTCCGCCAACTGCGAGGGCGGCGGCACCGTCTGTACCGCTCCGGCGCGCTTGGACCGTGAGGCCACCGCTCTCAGCCCGGCATAGTGTTCGGTCCGCACCACGCGCTGATGGCGACCGGTAACCAGACGATGGTGGGCGACCTCGTCGCCCTCAGGGCTGAGAATCAGCACGTCACCGTCGGTCGTCTCCTTGACTATCAGTCGCTGGCAGACATGGGCAGCGGGCACCGAGTAGAAGTTGCCCGCGTAGCTGATGAGACAGTCGCGACTGCTGCGACGGTAGCTGATGCGGCTGGTATCGTAGACGCCTTGCTCCGGGAAGGGCTATAGACCCTCCAGGGCCAGTCGGGCGAAGGGGATCTCGTGCGTCGTACCATGGACGCGTACATTGGCCACGGTGTTCAGCCAGGCGAGCGCCTGGTAGTTGAGGTCGGCCAGATCCTTGTAGGTGAGCCCCACCCAGAAGTTCCCGCGTACGTACTTGATGCCGCTCTCCACCTTGCCCTTGGTCTGAGCACGGTAGGGCTGACAGGCCCGCGGGCTGAAGCCATAGCAGTGAGCAAGGTCGAGGTAGCGCGGGTTCCAGTGGATGGCGCCCGTCCCATCCCGCGCCAGCACGGCCGTCTTCAGGTTGTCATGCACGATCTCGCGTGGCACGCCCCCAAAGTAGCGAAAGGCGTGCAGGTGGCAGCGGAGAAAGGCGGCCTCATCCGTGGCGGTGGTGAACTCCAGGTACATGGTGCGGGACCAACCCAGGGTCATCACGAAAGCACAGAGCCGCTTCTGGCGCCCCTGGTGGTGGATCGTCCCAAAGTGTCCCCAGTCTACCTGGGCCTGTTGCCCCGGCTCGGTCTCGAACCGCACGGTTGCCTGGGGCAGCCGTGTCTCCCGCAACGGGTGCACCCAAGCACGCACCTGGCTCTCGGAGCCGGTATAGCCGCGCAGCTTGATCTCGGCATAGAGCGTTCGGCATTCCATGCCGCTGGGCGTTCCACACGCCCTCACCCAACCGTTTCCTCAGATAGTCCACATAGGGTCCAGCTTGCGGGCACGCGCCTTGCGGGTCTTCGGCACGGGCAACAGCGGCTCCGCCACGACTTTGCGCACCGTCTTGCGATCATGCCCGCTCTCGCGGGCGATGTCGCTGATCGACCATCCCATTCGATACAGTTCCTTGATCATGTGCCGTCTCTCCACATTCAGCATGGGTGGCTCCCTTCAGCACTCGGGCTAACCAGACCATTGTGCCTACGGTTCGCCACTTGACCAATGTGAAGAGTTGCATCTGAGCGTTTTTGGGGATTCTAGACTCGGCGTTGACACTGGACCAACACCCAGGCCGCGGCGGTCGCTAGCTGAGAGACGAAGGACCTGAGTGTTCCTTGACTGAAGGCGTGGTGCGATGCGAGGGTGGCTAGTCGTTCAAGGATCCCACGCTCAGCCACCAGAGTGCCGCAGAGTGACGCGAAGCCGGGAGCGGCGGATCCATTGCCTCGACTGGCGTCGGTGTTCGCTGATAACACGGGCCATGAGATCTTGGTGCGGGAGCCCCATTGGGCGGCACGGCAACACGACCGACTCGATATCGAAGCTGGCGACAAGCGCTGGGATGCCGTGCTTTTGGCGTGTGCAGCCCTGAGGGCCACTGTTCTGATCATCCATGGCGGGTGCTCAGGCTAGCGTGCTGCGAGGGACGTGACATCAGAGCGCCCCCTCTGGGAAAGGGCCACAGCAGGTAGCAGTCGAATCCCCGCTGTTCGTGATTCCCATGGCTTGCCAATCGGCTTGCCTAGTTGGACGGAGCCGTGGCTTCTTGCCTGTTCTTACATGTGGATAGCTCGACGAGATCGCTCCGTTCGTATCGCTTGACAGAGATGCCTCTGCTTCGAGCGTGCCGGCGTATCTGCGATGCTTAGCCGTTCTCCTACTCGGGACTCTGGCCTTCGCTGACCAGGGGAGGGGACGCGGCATACCAGAGACAACTATGCTCTTGGCAACACATGGAGGGGGCCCAGCCGGATTTTTCGGGAAATGGTAGCCGAAGGACCAACGGACTCAACAGGACGAGTGCGGTGCGTGTGCGCGTCAGCACTTGGCGCACTCGTATGGTATGAAAGCTGTGGAGCGAG
>CAYOBT010000446.1:0-2648 GCA_964402205.1 uncultured Anaerolineales bacterium | reverse complement strand
GCGCGGCCCTGGTGACGTGGGCGAGGCCCTCGCTCACCTGGCGCTGGTCAAAGGACGGCGTGTAGCCGCTGAGCGATCCCTCGGGCGTGAGCAGGATGTCGGCCCCCCTTTCGGCGGCCCATGCGATGGCACGGGCGATGCCTCGGACGTTGCACGGGACATTCTTGGTGACGGGCAACTGAGCGCCTGCTACGCGCATCTGCACTTCTGAGTCTCCCCATGTCGTTCTCGTGGCCCCATGCCTGGTACCCGCCTTTTTGGGCAGCATGGCTTGGCTATAGCCTACTGCTGATGGGGTAGCCACGCAAGCGCGGGACCGCGCGGCGCTAGGCGGAGCCGCAAGCATCGGTGATGGCCTTGACGCGATCTTGACGCAATGTGTTGACATGGCCGGCGCTGGCGGGCATCCTATAGGTGCATCAAGCCGACAGCTCGCCGAGGAGGACGCAGAGCCGCGCCCGTGGAGATCGCCAGGGGAAAAGCGCAGCTCTCGTCGTGGCGAAGCAGGCCGATGGGATCTATGAAGCCAGTGAGAAGCGACACGCCATGATACGCCACACGTTCTACCACGATCGCCTGACAGGAGGCGTGATAGCCGTCCCGCACCCGTGGTGGCGCGTGATCCTCATGGGAGGGCGACGGCAGGTCTGGGCCGTCGCCGGGCAGTATGGCGGCGAGGTCGACGGGGCACCGGAAGTCACGCGCGTCAGCGTTCGATATCTCAGAAAGAGCTGCAAACCCATCAGCGAGACAAGGGCGCACGAGCTGCATCCCGCCCTGTTTGAGCATCCGGTTCTTTCGGACGCAGGCGACCTCCCACTGGCAGGGACGTGGGGACGACGTTGGTAGCAGACAGCACCGCCAGTGAGTTCTAGGGAGGACGGCATGCCGTGTCCCCACTGGCTGTGGAGCGCCAAGAAGGAGGAACCATGGTCCTTTATGAAGTGAGGCATCGCGAGACTGGCACGACCAAAGAGGTGGAGGCGTCCTCGGCGCGGGCGGCCTGCGCTGCGATGGACTGGCCCTTGGACGCGTGCGACGTGCGGCGCTTGGCCCAGGATGCGGGGGTACGAGAGAGCGGCAAGCCGTCTTGGGGCCGTGATCCCGACGACGAGGGCCTCGCAGGCGAGAGAACCGGGCGGGCGAACACCGCCTCGTGGACGGATCACAGCTAGCCAAGGGGGTCAAGACATGGCTGACGAAACGACGGTGAACGGCTCGCAGACGAGCTCCGATCATCCGCCCAGCAGTGATCCCGAGCCTGCCAGTCATGAGGATCGGGCTCGTTGCATAGCGCCCGGGGCCATACACCCGCCAGAGGAGAGCAGGCATCCCGTCTCTTACTATTTCGCTTCGGATACGGCGTTGGCGCTGGAGCACGCCAAGCAGGAGCTACGGCACCTGGCCGGGCCGGGCGCCCGAACGCGCATCACGAAATCGAGCATCGTCGAGCTTGCCGTGCTTGCGGTGCTTGCCGATCTCGAGGCCAAGGGCGAGGGGAGCTGGATTGCGCAGCAGCTTTTGGCCAGAGACGACTGAAGGCCCTGCATCGCCGGAGCGCTCGGAAGGGCCTCAGTAGCCCCGCACTTGACGGAACGCCTCCCACATGGCCATGATGTTCTCGGGCGGCACGTCATCCTGGATGTTGTGGATGGTGCCGAACACGAACCCGCCGCCGGGCGCCAAATCCTGGACGCGGGCACGGACGCGCTGCCCGACCTCGTCCGGTCTGGACCTCGCCAACGCTTGCGGATCGATGGCGCCGCCCCAGAACACCAGATCGCGGCCGAACTCTTGCTTGAGCTTGCGCGTGTCCATGCCCTTGGCGCTCACCTGCACGGGGTTGAGGATATCCACCCCCATCTCGATGAAATCGGGGAGCAGGTCATAGAGAGCGCCGTCCGAGTGGAAGAACACGTAGAAGGGATCGGCGAACAGCGCTCTCTGGGCACGAAAGAGCTCTGCGTGCCTAGGCTTGATGTATCGCCGGTAGCTCTTGGGCGACATGAGCAGGCTCTCCTCTCCCGCCACGTCGTCTCCCTCGCGGATGAACTGCACCAAGCCGCCCAGCTGCTCCGCCGCTGCCTCATAGAACTGGAGCTTGATGTCGACGAACTTGTCGAGGAGACGGCTGGCCAGATCGGGATTCAGGGCGAGGTCCATGTAGAACTGCTCGTATCCCCGCAGGCGACAGCTCATCTCAAAGATGCCGGCACACACGCTCTCGAGGATGACGGCGTATCCCTGCTCATGCCACGTCTTTGCCTGGTCCCGAAGGCCGTCCAGCAAGCAAGGGTCCGTGGGATCGGGCCAGGGATGCTGGTCGATGTCGTTGATGGTGATGTCGCCAGCGAGGGGGCTTTCGACGACGTCAAAGTAGAGCCCGTCTTGGGGCATCTTCCATGTGACGCCCCATTCGTCGCGGAAGGTGCGGTAGCCTTGGTGCTGCTCTATGCTGGGACGCTTGCGGACGACGTTGGGCATGAGGCCACGGGTGTCGACTTCCAAGCGCGTGAGGATGGCTTCTTTCATGGTCGCGAGTTGCTGCGTGACGTCATAGAACTGGAACGGTGTGGGGTCTATTCCCATAGCCCTCATCAGGCGAAGGTACGCATGGCGCGTGATCCCCGTGACCTTGGTGGTGCCCA
>CAYOBT010000445.1:0-2658 GCA_964402205.1 uncultured Anaerolineales bacterium | reverse complement strand
GGGCCAAAGGTGATGACGGCGTCAGGTTGCACATCGTCGATGAGGCCCGCGACGCCCTCGGATAGGGCCGCCAACTCGGGGGACGACAGGGTGGCCAAGGTGCCATCCTGTGCCCGCAGGAAGACGGGCTCGTTGACGCCATAGGCGCGACAGGCGGCGCGGCCCTCACCCTCACGAAGCGCTCCTAGCGCATCGCCACGTTCAGGGCCAATGAGATTGCCACCTGCCTGCCCAGAGGTCAGGTAGGCGAGGGTGACGGACGCACCATGCTGCGCACAGGATGCCAGCAAGGGCCCGATCGTCACGTCATCATCGGGGTGAGCGAACACGCCCAACAGGCTTGCCATGGGGCTCCTCTCTCTCTGGTGACACCAGAGCTCACGTTAGCATTGGAGGTGGCCCGTGGCAAGCCCGAGCTAGCTGCTAGGCGCGGCTGGTCAGGCCTCCCAAGGCATAGGCTGCGCGGTGGCGCAGCCAGCTCGACCAGAGGCGCAAGACGCCGGGCCGCTCGCGCTGCACAATCGAGACGTTACGCCGCTCCAGCGCGACGCGCAGGTCGTGGGCGGTGTGCCCCGGAAACGCGATGGCGCCAGCGCCGACGTTCCATGCCACGTGGGCATCGCTGGTTGCCACGGGGACCAGGTCCGTGCGCTGCGCGATCTTGTGCGCGCGCTGCAGGCTATCCCGATCGAGCAACGAGGCGTTGTAGATCTCGATGCTCAGGAGCGTGCGGCGAAGGAGAGGATCCGCTGCTACTGGCGCGATGACCTGCTCCTGAAGGCTATCGACCCAGCGGGCGCCCGGATGCGGGATGACGCAAAAGCCGCCCTGCTCGGCAACCGCTTGCACGGTCTCGGCCAGGGAGAGGAGGCGGGGAACGTGCTGCTGGATGTCCAGCGCCAGCAGGTGCCCTTGCGCGGTGGTGACCTCGCAGCCAGGGATGACCTCGAGGCCGTAGGCTGGCGCCAACTCGGCTCCCCAGAGGCCACCGCGCGGATTGTCGTGGTCGGTAATGGCGATGACGTCTAGATGCGCTCTCGATGCCGCCTGAAGAACGTCGCTGACGCTGCTTGCGCCGTCGCTATGGATGGTGTGAACGTGTAGGTCGGCGTGTCCCATGCTGATTCTGCCCCTTGGTCTCTGACGCTTTCTCGGTGGGGGCCTCAGCCGGGTCATGGCTGCGCCCCGCCTGAGCATAGCGCCGTCATGTTAAGGGCGGTTCAGCAGGCTGTTAACATTCGGTTGCTGTGAGGTCGCTAGGGGGTTCCTTCGAGGCCTTCCCGCACGAATTGGTGCAGCTCGGGAACGCTCAGGCCGTCAATGCCTAGGCGATCCAGCGTTCGGCCGCGTCGCGTATAATCGGTCTGGTGGATGGTGCACGCCAGTTGGATGATGGAGCGAATCTGATGCACCGAGACGCCATAGGCCTCGCCCAGCTCGGCGATGGGCACGAGGCTCATGGGGACGTCCTCGCGGATGTAGCGATGGTTCAGGGTGGCAGGTGCCTTGATGCCACGGTACCCTGGTTGGTTTTGGATGGCCTCAAACAGGCTATCGCCCTCGGCGTTGTAGGCCATCTTGAGCCACTCGCGGGCGCTACGCGCGCGAATGCCAAGCGCCGCGGCGACGGTGATGCGCTCGCGATCCAGAGCGTCCAACACGCGTGCTACGGAGGGCGTCACGCCGTCGATGTAGAACTGGAACTCGCCCCGGGTGGACTCGATCCTGGCGGCGTTCAGCAGGGCCAGGGCGGGGTGAAAGATGGCGCCCATGTTGTTGAGGCTGGTGTGCAGCACCGTATTGCCATCCACGTACTGCGGCATGAACGGGCCCAATGCCTCCAGGACGGTGTGCGTCTCGGCAGCTGGCAAAGCGGCTAGGGGAACGGCCTCTTTGATGCGAAAGATGCGCGCTTGGGCGGGGCCGTCCGAGCGGCACGCGTAGAGCAGCGTTTCCGCTTCGGCCAGGATCACCTTCGCTGTGCAGCCTTCCAGGTTCAAGACGCGGTGAAACTCTAGCACGCCGCCGGTCCGCCCCGGGTGCAGCACGACGATCTGGCCGTCGATCAGGTGGGATGCCATGGCCTTGGCGACGCTGGCGTGTCCCGTCGAGGGCACGACGACGTGGATGACCGTGGCACCTCGGACGGCCTCGCCCATGTCCGAGGTGACGTTGGCCAGCTCCGCGGTTCCTTCGGGGCATCCGACGCCTTCCAGCTCGATGGCACCACGTTGGCGGATCAAGGCGATGTTCTCTGGCGTGCGGTTGTAGAGCGTCACGCGGCATCCGAGCAGGGCTAGATGCGCGGCCATGGACTTGCCGCCATTGCCAGCGCCAATGACCGTGTAGTGGGGCGTATCGTGCGTCATATTGCGCTTCTCCTATGGTTACTTGTGAGGCGGTGCAGCGTATGCCGCCACGAACGGCCGGTACACGCGCTACCAGCCATTGGCAGCTATGCAGGCGCCTCGTTCATCGATGCGGGTCACCACCTCTCCGCGGGCATAGCGATTGCTGCGCAAGTGAGGCGCATCCAGCAGGCCAGACGTCACAGCGCGCGTTAGCGTGGGGGGATCGGTAAGCGGATCGCCGACGCCTGGGCCTGCCAAGCTGCGGATGGCCTCCAGTAGATGGTTCGCCTGCTCGATCAACTCGCGG
>CAYOBT010000444.1:0-2658 GCA_964402205.1 uncultured Anaerolineales bacterium | reverse complement strand
ACAGCTCCCTCGGGGACGTGTATGTGGATGTCGATCTTGTCAAAGTCAAGGTCGCCAAAGTCATAGTCATCGGCCAGTGTACGCACATAGCTCAAGGCCGTCTGGGCCGATTCCTGCATCACGTCTCCGAGCTGACCGGTCAACTGCACCGAGCCTTTCCCAGGCAGCACAGAGACCTCGATCAGCAGCGTATCGCCCCCGGCCTCTGTCCACGCTACGCCCGTGGCGACGCCGATCTGGTCCTCGTGTGAGAGCAGTCCCCTGGTGAACCGTGGCGGTCCCAGGTACTTGGCCAAAGCGCGTCGCGTGATGCGCTTTGGCACCGTCTTGCCCTCCGCCGTGCGGCGAGCCACCTTGCGGCAGATATTGGCGATCTCGCGGTCGAGGTTGCGGACGCCGGCCTCCTGGGTGTATTCGCGGATCAAGGTGGTCAGCGCGCCCTCGGAGAACTGGAGCTGCTTCAGCCCATGATGCACGAGCTGATGCGGAATCAAGAACTTTTTTGCGATCTGGATCTTTTCCTCCTCCATATAGCCGGGGAAGTGGATAACCTCCATGCGGTCCTCGAGGGCCTCGGGGATGGGGGAGAGAAGATTGGCTGTGGTGATAAAGAGGACCTTGCTCAGATCAAAGGGCAACTCCAGGTAGTGGTCCGAGAACGCGTGGTTCTGTTCCGGGTCCAGGACCTCCAGCAGGGCAGAGGCGGGATCACCGCGAAAGTCGAGGCCGAGCTTGTCGACCTCGTCTAGCATAAAGACGGGGTTCTTGGTGCCGGCTCGGCGCATGGTCTGGATGATGCGGCCCGGTAGCGCACCCACATAGGTGCGACGATGCCCGCGAATCTCTGCCTCATCACGGATGCCACCTAGACTCACGCGCACGAAACGACGCCCAAGAGCCTCGGCAATGGAGCGTCCCAAGGACGTCTTGCCAGTGCCTGGAGGTCCGACAAAGCATAGAATCGGGCTCTTGGCCTTGTTGCCTGCGAGCTGGCGAACGGCCAAGTGCTCGAGGATGCGTTCCTTTGCCTTGGGCAGGCCATAGTGGGTGGCATCCAGCACTTTGGCGGCCTCGCTGATGTCCAGGCGATCTGCGGTGGATTCCTCCCAGGGCAGCTCGAGCAGCCACTCGACATAGGTGCGGATGACGCTTACCTCGGGCGCTGCCGAAGGCATGGCCGCGAGGCGAGAGACTTCTTTCAGCGCGCGTTCTCGTACCTCGTCTGGCATCTTGGATGCATCGACACGCTCGCGTAGATCCTCGATCTCTTGGAGATGCGGATCGGTCTCGCCGAGCTCGGACTGGATGATGCGCATCTGCTCGCGCAGGAAATACTCGCGTTGGCTGCGATCCACCTCTTGCTGCACCTGGTCGTGGATTTGGTTCTCGAGCTCGAGCACGTCGAGCTCTGCTCCAAGCATGACGCTGATGCGCTGCAGCCGTTCGTCGCAGTCGGCGATCTCGAGCAGCTCCTGTCGCTCGTCGATATCAAGCTCCAGGATGGAGGCGATGAGATCCGCGAGCCAACCCGGCTCGTCCGCATTCATGGCGGCGATGTAGGCATCTTCGGGGAGGCTGCGGCTGTACTGCACGACCTTTTCAAAGAGCGCCAGGACCGCGCGCATGAGCGCCTCCGTCGCGACGCTCTCCTCACGGGATTCTTCGACGGGGGCAAAGCTTGCGGAAAAGTAAGGGTCTTGCTGGATCCGCTCGATCATGCGAACGCGGCGCTGCCCCTGGACCCAGATGCTCGTGGTGCCATCTGGCATCCGCAGCATGCGGCCGATGACCACCTCGGTGCCTACGGCGAACAGGTCATCGAAGGTGGGATTCTCCACGTCGCCGTCCCGCTGCGCCACAACGACGACGCGTTGGTTCGTCTCCATGGCCGCGTGGATGGCCCGCACGGACGGCGTGCGCCCCACAAACAACGGCGCCACCATGTGCGGATAGAGCACGGTGTCGCGCAGAGGAAGAATGGGGAACTGCGCTTCCTCAAAGGCCTCACTGGGCGGTAGGTCCTCGCCCAACCAATCGTCAAACATAGATGCGTCGGTATGGTTCGATTCTGCCATCCGGCGTAGCTGCCTCCATGTAGCGTGGCCAGCAAGGAGCTGGCCGGGTGGTGCGGGAGCGTCCCCCGCTAGTCTGGGATGTAGGTGGCCCATGCATCTGGGGATTCCCAGACCTGGACCTGCGAAAGCGTGACGTCGCCAAGGCTCTCGGCCATCGCTCTGTAGATGACGCGAGCAATGTTCTCTGCGCTGGGGTTGATCTCATTGAAAGGCGGGATCTCGTTCAGGTATCGGTGATCGAAACGCTCCAGTATCGCGTCAAGGTGCCTCTTGACTGTGCGGAAGTCGATCGCGAGCCCCAGGCGATCTAGCTCGGACGCCTCAAGCGCCACAACGACCTCGTAGCGATGACCGTGCGTGTTCTCGCACTTGCCATGATAGCCTCGCAGCGCGTGGGCTGACTCGAAATGGCGACGGACGTTGACGCGGTACACGCGAGCGCACCCCTCTCTGCTTTCCAGGCGCAAGCGGCTGCATCATAGGGCACATGGCCCGTAGCTGCAAAACGGGCCTGATGATGCGAGGCGGGGCCCAAAGTTGCCTTGGCAGATGGCTGGACAGTATAATCGCCGTGCGCAAAGAG
>CAYOBT010000443.1:0-2667 GCA_964402205.1 uncultured Anaerolineales bacterium | reverse complement strand
AGGCCACGCGGTTGGCTACCTCAGCTCGGGGCAGTCCCAGGTTCTCGGGGCCGAAGGCGACTTCTTCCTCCACTGTAGGCATAAAGAGCTGGCTCTCGGCATCTTGGTAGACGAGAGCGACCTCGCGCGCCAGTTGCGAGGTGGGTGTATGTCTGGGGTCGTGACCAAGCACACGAATGTCGCCATGCAGTCGTCCCCCCGTGCTCAGCGGGACGACACCATTGAGGCACATGCACAACGTGGACTTGCCAGCCCCCGTGCGACCCATCAAGGCGACGAGCTCGCCCTTCTCGATGCACAGGTCGACGCCTAGGAGCACTCCGGCACTCTCTAGCCCAGGCGCTAGAGGGGGATAGGCGTACGTGATCCCTGCGAGTTCGACGATGGCCAACGTGAGCTCCTATGTGCGGCGATGCTAGGCCTAGAATGCGCCGGGGAGGTCCGTTTCGTCCTGAGTTGCCCCAGGGCGCCATCTGGTGATGGGCGGATACGCGCGGCGAACGGCCAGGTAGAGCGGGATCCCCACGATGCCGCCAAAGGCCGTTTGGCCCAGGTTCGGCAGGATCTCAGCCAAGGCGGGACCGATGCCAAGTAGGAAGATCTCGCCGACGAAATAGACCCCGATCATGGCGATGGCCCCTGCCGCCCAGCCAAGGATCAAGGCGGCCAACGAACCCTTACGGCCGATCAGGCCTGCCAAGAGGCCCTGGAGGCCATGGGCAAAGAGCGTGATCGGCGCAAACTGCGCGTACCCTCCCAGCAAGTCGGCGAGGCCGGCGCCGATGCCACCTGCCACAAAGCCCAGCCCCGGGCCGAAAGCGTACGCGGCAAAGTACGTGGCCACGTCCGAGAAGTTGACATAGCCCTGTGTGGCGGGAATCGGAAGACGCACGAACATGGTGAACACCGTCGTCAAGGCGATGAGCACCGCAGCAAGCGCGATGGTGCGGACCTCGAGTCTACGCATGTGGCGTTCCCTCCTTTGCGCCCGGGGTCTCAGGCTGAGTGGGAGTGGCCTCCTCGGCCTTGGCCTGTTCCCAGAGCGCGTCCATTTCGACCAGACTCATCTCTTCGAGAGCACGTCCAGAAGCTGCGGCGGCGTGCTCGATGTATCGAAAGCGTGACGCAAAGCGCTGATTGGTGCGACGCAGCACGGTCTCGGGGTCAATGTCAAGCCATCGCGCTGCGTTGACGAGACTGAATAGCAGGTCGCCAAACTCGCGTGCGCGGGTCTCTGGATCGTTGGCGTCGCGCAATTCGTCCAGCTCTTCGGCGACCTTGGCAAGCACCGGTTCGGGCGATTCCCAGTCGAATCCCACATGATTGGCGCGGTGTTGCAGCGCAAAGGCCTGGCTCAGCGCGGGGAGCCCAGCCGGCAGACCGTCGAGCAGCGACTTGGCCGGGTCGTCACGTTCGGCACGCTTGATCTGCTCCCAGCTTCGGAGGACCTCTTGCGTGTCAGACGCTTGAGCGTCACCAAACACGTGCGGGTGGCGACGCCTCATCTTGGCGATGATGGCCTCGAGCACATCAATGGTCTTGAAGCTGCCTTCCTCAGTGGCGATCTGGGCATGCAGCATGATCTGCAGAAGCAGATCGCCGAGCTCTTCGCACAGCTCGGGCGGGCTATCGGCGTCGATGGCCTCGAGCACCTCGTATGCCTCTTCTAGGAGATTGCTCTGCAACGACTGGTGCGTCTGTTCGCGGTCCCAAGGGCAACCATTAGGGGCCCTGAGACGGGCCAGGACATTCTGGAACGCGGATACCGACGTCTGCTGCGAGGTTGCTGGCACTAGGAGCGATGTCAGGTGATCAAGATCGGTCTGCCAGTCTAGCTCGTACAGACGGATGTGCCGTACCGACTGACGGGGCGTTCCTGCTGCTTGGATCAGCACGAGGGGGTGATCGTCATGGTACTGGTTCATGAGCGTGAGCTTGACGTCGGAGGCTATCGTGCGATTGTACACTTGGGCAATGAGGCTTGGGACGTCCGGGTTGAGCCAAGGGTGGTGCTGCTGGCCGATGGCTGTGCCGTCGGCGATCTGGAGACCGTCCATGGCGTCTAGGCCGAGGGCCTCCAGGGCCGGTTCGAGGAAGCTCACGCCGGATACGAACCGCACCTCTAGCTCGCGCTGCGGGGCGAGTTCGAGGATTCTCTGGACTGACGTCTCGCCAACCAGCGGGTGTCCAGGCACGGCATAGACGACGCCCTCTGGCCGCGCGCCCAGGTCTATGACTCTGTGGGCAATCTCCTCGTAGACTTGACCAAACGAGTCACACTGTTCATAGATGCTGTCAAAGGTATGAACCCGCAGTTGCTGAGGGAGATGCGGCACGGTGGGATGACGCTCCGTGCGGAGGTAGACCTCTCCAGCTTGCGATAGCGTCTCCCAGGCCGATAGCGTGAGTGTTGCCTCGTCCCCAGGTCCGAGGCCGACGATGGTGATGCCGGGGCTCATACGGTGCGTCCTTGTCTCAAGGCATCTGCCCGATGGGGGCTATGCCAAGGTGTTGAAGCAGTAGCCGATGCCCCGGACCGTGGTGATATAGCGCGGCTCGGAGGGATCTGCCTCGATCTTCTGGCGAATGCGCCAGACGAAAAGCTTTGGATAGTCAGATTCGGTGACATACTCGGCGCCCCATACATGCTCAAGGAGCTCCTCATGG
>CAYOBT010000442.1:0-2672 GCA_964402205.1 uncultured Anaerolineales bacterium | reverse complement strand
GGACAAAGTCAGTCCCAGGGATGAACTGGCACATCAGCTTGGCTGTCTTCCGAATGTCAGAATGGCTGGCCAAGGCATCATTGCCAGATGCCACCTCGAGGTTGAGCATCGCGGCCAGGAGATTCTCGGCGAGGATGGCGCGCACGCCGCCCGGCAAAGACTCGGGCAGGGCTACGCAAGAGATGGAGCCATTCTGTACGCCCTGGCTGCCCGCGCCGCGTGTGACGAGGAGGCAGCGGGCCTCCAGGTAGAGCATGGATCGTCCCTCGGCGTGGCCCATCAGCGCCTCTGAGCCAGTGCCGGAGGTGAACCGCACCTTGACCCCGCGCGAGGCATAGGCCGAGGCCAGGAAGGCTTTCGACCAGGGCGTGTCGTCGCCGTCGACAAAGGCGCCCTCGGTGCCATAGACGGAAAGCGTCTCGGCATAGCTGGTGAGGCCCTTGATGCCCAGCCGCAAGTTGACGCTCTCCTCGACGGCGCACTGGGTGAGGACACCGCCGCGTCCTACCTGTGATCCCACTAGGATGGCCAAGGCGTTCAGGGGAGCATAGCGAGCAACGCCGACGGTCGTCTCGTTCTCGGCAAAGCCGCGGAGGGCAGCCTCGGCAGCGTCGGCAGCCAGGAGGGCGGGGTTCTCCTTGCGGTTGGTGACGTGGGCTTGGTTGGCTGGCGTGCGTCGCAGCCTCATCTTGCTGAGCGCGACCATCATTTCTAGCACATTGAGGTGACGGACGATGTCGACGAGCTTGGCAGCGGTGCAACCTCTTGCCAGCCGCGCTACTTTGTGTCGGGGAACGTTGATATCGACGAGCATGCGGGCGATGGTGCTCGATGGCGTCGCCATGGCCTCAGGGGCTATTTCCACGTCTAGGGCGTGATCTGCGATAAAGCGGTCTATCATGTCCATCTCTTGGAGGCGAACGCCGTCCATCTCCACGACGCGGCCGTCTTTTCCATGGAGGGACGGCTTGGGGTCGTTGGGGCTGTCGGTCACGACTAGGCCGACGTCCGGCCAGGGGTGGACAAAGGCCTCGCGATGGATGGGCCGTTGTTCGAGTACGCGGAATCGCTTGGATCGTCGCATGGCTCTCCTGTCTAGGGTCCGTGTCAAGTGCTCTTTCTGCTGGCCAGAGACCGGTTCACCATCGCGCAAGATGTCAGATGAGGGAGGCGTCGGGCTTGTTGTCTGCCGCTACGCACATTCGCTCGATGCATCAGCTCGCGGTTTGATGGCGCGCAACCCGCAGTAGACAAAGAGCAGGCTGGGAGAAGCAGCCAGAAGGAAAAAGGGCCCCCGTGGAAGAGTTCCCGAGAAGGCATAGTCGGAGACATAGAAGGCTACGATCCCAAGGATGGTCAGCAAGCCGCCGTAGAGCTCCCACTTCCAGCCGAGCAGAAGCCCCAGCCACATGGCCGCAAAGGCGACCATCATGACCGATTCGCGGAGCGATACGTGCCGCAAGGGCCCTAGGCCCTCCGACAGGGCTTCACCCACAAAGATGAGCAGGATGAGTGCCGCCAGCAGAGCGGCCGCGATCCGGGCAATCCATCGGACGGCCTGGCTGACCCTGCGTTGCTCGTTGTCGCTCATGCGTCCCTCTCATCCATGGTGTAGCGCTACTACACGCATCTTGCGCGGTCATTGGCCGGCAGCGCGAGCGCCCCGTGGTCTGCAAGCTGCCTAACCCTGCCAGTCGCCGTAGAATCGCCGATGCCTTCCCGCTGCCACGGGATCCATGGGGTCCTCGGAAATGGCCAACCACGTAAAGAGCTGGTCCTTGAGGGCAGCCTTGATCTCGGCGACGTCGGCCTTCTGGGCAAGGTTGCGCCAAGCGTGGGGGTCAGCCTGGAGATCATAGAGCTCCTCGTGGCCAGCAGCGTACCAGACATAGCGATACCGTTCGGTGCGCACGCTTTTGCAGAAATCACCTGGCACATTGATGGAAAGGCCCTTGAAGCGGCTCTCGTTGGGGTCATCGCAGCCACGCTCGTACGCCCCGACGTACGATGCGACGCTCTCGAAACCCAGCCTCGCCTCTGGGCGCTCGACCTCGGCGTACGCGGCGTCCTTATGAGCCAGGTTTTCGCCGTTGAGCAGAGGCGCGAACGAGCGCCCCTGGCATCCATAGGGGACATCGATGCCGCACAGCTCCAAGAGGGTCGGGAGGACGTCCACCTCTTCGACGATCGTGTGGTCGACGATGCTTGGGAGCACGTATCCTGGGAAGCTCACGAGAAATGGGACGTGCAAGAGGCAATCTTGGAGCACGACGTCTTTCTTGGCCATGCCGTACTCCCAGGCGAAATCGCCATGATCACTGGTGAACACGACGATCGTGTTGTCGCGCTCGCCGGTGGCATCCAGCGTCTCGAGGATGGCGCCGATGTTCTCGTCCACCCATGTGATCATGGCATACCGCGCGGCCAAGTAACGGCGCTTGTCCTCATCCGTAGCGTCCGCCACGCGCTCCATGCGCTTCTTGATGGCCCATCGAGGAGCCTTGCCTTCCAGGGCGTCCTCGGGAACGTCCGGCAACTCGATGCTGTGGGCCAGGTTTGGGTTCAGGGGATAGAGCTGCTCATACTGGCGCAGCGCTAGATGCGGGGCATGCGGATCCTCAAACGAGACGGCCAGGCAGAATGGTCGATCCGCTGGACGCTCGCGCAGAAAC
>CAYOBT010000441.1:0-2673 GCA_964402205.1 uncultured Anaerolineales bacterium | reverse complement strand
GTTTGGGGACGGCATTTGAAACCCGAGCAATGAGCATAACATCGGTTCCGCGCTGAATTTTTATCGTCCCTGGTGCCACTGTCAGCCCAACCGGCAGGGTCGCGGTTGCATGCGGTTGCAGCCAGGGCATGGGTTAGGCGTGTGCCCCCGAGCATAGGCCTCCGCAAAGCGCTCGACGGTGATGCGGCGGAAGCGATCACGGAGGTCAACGATCCGGTGCTCGATGCCAAGCAGATCGCAGATGCGCTCCGTTTCCAGAAGCTCCGACCGATTGTCGCCGCCGAGGTCCTCCCAACGCCATAGCTGCATCGAGAACCCAGCTACCTGCCAGCCCTCCCTCTGCAGCAAGAGCGCAGCGACGCTGCTATCTAGTCCGCCGCTCATGGCGACGGCGATGGATTGGCCTTTGGCAGAGGGCTGAGGAACCATGAGGATATTGGCGGCTTAGGAGCCATCGTCGTGGTTGCCAGCGCTGGAAGCTATCTTGGCTGGCTCTGCACGCAGCTCGTGAAGCTGTTGCTCAAGGGCATCGATGCGTTCGCTGAGCACGCGGCAGGCCTCGGCAACGGGGTCTGGAAGACGGTCGTGCTGCAAGGTGGTATCGGGCGAGGTTTCCACGTGGGGGCCTCGTACCACGCGCGCGGGGACGCCGACGGCGGTGGAATCAGCAGGTACCGGCTTGATCACCACCGCACCCGAGCCAATGCGTGAATGGTCGCCGATAGAGATGGGCCCAAGCACCACGGCGTTGGTACCGAGGACGACGTGGTCGCCAATAGTGGGATGGCGCTTCCCATGGGTCTGGGAGATTCCCCCCAGCACAACGCCCTTGTACAGCAGGACGTCGTCGCCGATCTCTGCGGTCTCGCCGACAACAATGCCCATCCCGTGATCGATGAAGCAGCGTCTGCCCAGCTTGGCTCCGGGGTGAATCTCGACACCCGTAGCGAATCGAGACAGGTGGGAGAGTGCTCGTGCCGGCCAGGTGAGTCCGGCTTGCCACAAGGCGTGGGCGATGCGATGTAACCACACTGCGTGCAGGCCTGGATAGCAGGTGAGGACCTCCCACCAGGTACGGGCAGCGGGATCGCGAGCGAATACGGTTTGGATATCTTCGCGAAGCGAGCGAAACATACGTCTGCACCTCGGATGAGTGTCCCTGTGAGGGGGCACTCGAGTACTCGGGCGGCTCATGCCTTGAGCTCTGGCCAGAGCGTCAGGTTCTCACGGTACGCTTCCGCAATCAGCCTACGCTTCAGCTCATCATAGGGTTGGATCTTCCATGTCGCATTGTCCAGCCGCTGAACGATCTCTGCGGAATCGAGTTCGACTGTGATCGTCGGTAGACTGCGCGCCCGGATCAGTTCGCGTATCTCGGTGTCGAGCCCGCCAGCCTGCTTGCAGGATAGGATCAAGCCCGATAGTCCCTGGCGTTTCGTGCGCAACATGCGCTCGTGCAGCAAAAGCGTGCTCAGGATGACATCGTTGGCGTTCACGCCCACTACAACCACGTCACCTGGCGAGAGGTAGCGCTCGTACCCGAAATCTAGGCTGATGACCTTGACGTTGCGCACCAGGGGTAGGTCGCTCCGAGGCTCGGACCAGTCGTGCTCGGTGATGGTCTCCACGGTGCCCGTACGGCTCTGCAGGAACTCGGTCACCTGGCGGAATGTTGGCAGACGCAGCTCGGGGACCTCTGGGATAAAGCCTAGCAGCCGTGGCGCCTTGGCCTCGTTCACCAGATGACCATAGATGTCTGGGAACACCTGCTCATAGTACGATGTGACGTAATGCGTGACCTTTTCCATCTTGCTCGCCCGCACGTTGTTGATGATCAGCCCATCAATGTGCGTGCCAAGATGATCGAGTGCCATGATATAGGGGAATACCCGGTCGATGGTGCTGCCGATACCGCCTTCGGCAACTAGAATCACAAAGACGCTGGCCCCCATCTCTACCAAGGTGCGGATGACATCCGAGTTCGAGACGCCGCCCACAGAGCCAACGCCGGGTTGCCCCGTGCCCTCCACAAGCACAATCCGCTTGCCCTGAGCCACGCGTTGGTAAGCATCGCGAATCCTCTGCATGACCTGATCGCGGGTCGAGGCGAGGCTCTCATCAGCGGCGCTGTCGATGATCTCCTCGCTCAGCCCTCGCTCCCACACAACGGGGCTCATGTCCCCATAGCGGTCGCAGTCGATGCCCATGAGCTGGGTGACGAGCACCGCATCCTTGTCGGCAGAGACCTCGATGGGCTCGCCCTCGCTATCGCGAACTTGCACTACCTGCTGTCCTACCGGCTTGATATAGCCAATGTCCGACAGCCGATAGCCACAATCCGGACCGAGCAAACTCGAGATGAGCCCGATGCACGTTACCGTCTTGCCGATGTCACGATCGGTGCCCAGGACGAAGATGGTGGGTGGCAGATTGGTCATGACCTTGCATCCTCCCAAGGCAGCGGGCTGACGTCAACCGATGGCAAAGGCAGCTTTGTGAGCATGATAGTCAGGGGGGATGATGGCGTCAATGCTTGCCGTTGCGGGCAGTGCGAGCATGGAGCGGCTACATACGAAGCTTGGCGGGCCCTAGTCGTCGCCGGCGTCTAGCTTGCGAGCTGCGTGTTCGGTGAAGGAGCGGCGGTTCACGGCGACCCGTTCGTGCGTGCCTCGA
>CAYOBT010000440.1:0-2675 GCA_964402205.1 uncultured Anaerolineales bacterium | reverse complement strand
CGGCGAGGGCCTCGGCGGCCTCGGCCTTCGGCGCTCCATGGCCGTCGTGCCCGTCATCCCCTTGGATCCACGCGGCGAGGTCGCTTCGCGACAACAGGACGTCGTCCCCAGATGGCGCATCGCTCGCGCACCATTTGCCGTGCTCAAAGGCGTACCATCCTCCAGAGCGTACGCCCACGGTCAAGGCTCTACCCGTAGAGCCTATGAGGACGATGCGGCCCAGTAGCTCTTGCGCATAGGCGCTCGATAGACGTCCCTCGCGGTAGGCCGAACCCAAGCGCTGCACCAAGGCAGCGACGGCATCGGCCGCACTAGCGGCCACGGGCGTATCCTCATCGTCGATCGCGGCCTCCGGCGATGGCTCTGCGGGCAGATCTAGGGCAGCCGATCCCTCTAGGATCTCATCGGGCGCCGGAGCGACTTGCCAGTTGTCGCTCTCCCACCGGAACCAGCGCTGGCCTACGAAATCCATCGCCCAGTATCTCCCAGAGGCGTCGCGAAAGATATGTCGCTTGAGCAAGGCAACAGCCTCCTGAGGCGAGGTCTCAGCGGCCGTCGCGTAGGCGGCGTGGGCTCGTGCGGCGCTCGTGATCTGATGGGGACGGTAGCGACGAAGATCCGTCATCGCGGAGATCCTTTCGCGGTTCGGGCAGCCCTTTGTATGTGGGCTAGCGTGGAACGCTTGGCCGTGAGATCCTCGAGCGCCTCGTCAAAGAGCCGATTGCGCCGCCGGAGCTGCTGGTCCACGACGACGATGCGACGACGAAGGCGCGCTGCTTCGTCTGCCTTGGCAGCGGCGTCGTGGATGCCAGTGATGGCCGATTCGGCGGGCCCCACGCCCTTGGCCAGACGCTGCACAGGGGAGGACGGGATGCGGTCCAGGTATCGGGTGTAAGCTTGCTTGACAGCCCCTCGCGGCGCGAGATCGTAGGCGATGCGATCCCAGCTGCGCCCTGAAGCCGTGCTCGTGGGGGCTGTTGCATAGTCTGGCGGGATCCCCGCAGCCGAGAGAGCCTCTGCCAGAGCATCATAGTCGGCTGGCCGGCCGTCAACGGATTCGCCTATCTTCTGCCGGACGGCGCCCTTGACGAGGCCCTTGGCCCACGATTTGGCTCCGGCGCCGGCTGGGGTTTGGGTCCACCCCGGAGCTCGCCCTGAGGCTGACAACCCCATGTCGATGACCAAGTCAGCGATGTCAAGGATACCATCGCTCACCGCCGTGTAGCGAGTGTAGTCATAGTCGGCGCTTAGCTTCTGGAGTTGACGCGTGAGATCGGCGCTTTCCTTGGCCAACTCGTGGGCGCGTGAGGCAGCCTGACCATAGTCAGCCTCGGCTGCACGGAGCGCGTCTGCCCTTTCGCGCGCTTGGCGGCGTTGCCGTTCGGCGTCGTTGCGTCGCATCTGGGCGTCAAACCAGGCCTGGCGGTCCTTGTCCAAAGCACGCTCTTGCTCTTCCGCCGCCTGTGCGCGTCTGCGAGCGAGCGCTGCTGCTTCCCTGGCGCGGCGCCACTCTAGCCAGAGCCACCCGCCGATGGTAGCCGACGAGCCTAGCGCGGCTGTCGCTCGCGCGGTGACAGGCACCCCGGTGTTGGCACCACGCGTGATATCAACAGTGACGCTGCGCGCGGCTAGCGCGTCGCTAGCAGAATCGGTCAGCTGAACCTGGATGGTGTGGCTTCCCGGCGCGGGCTGATCGAGGGAGAAGGACGCACTCTGTCCAACGCTGTTCCCCCAGGAGGCCAGCACGCCGTCTATGTACCACTGTACGGCTAGCGCGCCCAAGTCGCTATCCTGGTCCCTTGACCACGTGGCCGTGCAAGTCAGCGTATCGTCGCTGGTGATACCTTCAGAGCAGGCCAACGTACCCATGCTCCAGCCCGCGTCCGCTGCGGGATCCGCGTTCTCGGTGGCAAGCGGCGAGGCCACCACAAAGCCAGAGCTGGCTATGGCTCCACGCTCCTCAGCAAGCGTGCTCTGGACTTCTAGACTGACCTCGTGCTCCCCGACCGTGGCCGACCACTGCGCCGTCTCGTCGGATCCTACCATCTCGCCATCTACGTACCAGGTATAGCTCAAGGCCTCATCGGCTGCCTCGCCGCTAACCTGAGCGCGAAACACCGCCACCTTGCCGGGCACGGGTGGGTCCGGGTAGATGCCAATGCTGGCAGAGAGCTCCTCGATGGCACTAGGGTCTGCCTCGGGCAATGGCTCGACATCGCTCTGGTTGGCGGCGGGGGTGATGGCTCCCGAGAGCGCGGCAGCTTCACAGACGCCGATGGCTGGGCCGGGTGAAGGGACTTTTTCTGGCAGGATGCCGCGGCTGAAGACGAACACGTGTCCCATGCCGGTCAAGTAGGGACCCGCTACCTCGTCCGATGCGTCCGCTGGTTCCGCCTGCTTTGTCATGAGCGCCAAATAGGGGCTGGTGAACCTCTCCCCGTCAGGCGGGTAGATGATGCCCGTGAAGAACTGGCGATAGTCCTGGATCTCGGCGCGGTCGATAGCGATGCGTTCGTTCTCGGGGATGGGTGTTCCATCGCCCGCCAATCCTTCGGTCCAAGGCCGCCGGAAGTGCGAGATCTCGCCCTTGAGGTTGATCGTGCCCTCCACGACAAAGCATACGCGCCACTGGCCCTTGTCCCCATAGGGCTCTGCGTGCCCCTCAACGATGGTTC
>CAYOBT010000439.1:0-2678 GCA_964402205.1 uncultured Anaerolineales bacterium | reverse complement strand
CAGCCAGCCCAGCGAGGAGGGGCTCGTGGTGGCTCCTGCCCTATTGGGCGCCCTGGCGGTGGAACGGTTTAGCTTGACCCCCCGCATCCCGCCCGTTGTCAGAGCAAGCCCCTCTGGCGATCTGCTTGCCGGTGAGGGGCTGGAGGCTCGGATCGATACGTCGCGTGGTATGGTGTCGCGTCTGCGCGAGGTTGCTACGGGCTTGGATATGCTACAAGCCGACAGAGCGTGCGGCCTGGGGACGTTGCTTTCCTACGATGATCCCGGTATCGATGTGCGCTATGGCCTGACGGGCGACGTCACCAGCGACGTGCATGCGGGCTATGAGGTCGTGGCTGCCGAGGACGGCCCTCTCTATGCGCGCACAACGTTGGCCGGCACCTTTCTGAAGTGCCATGTGGAGAAGCAATACACGCTCCACAAGCGGGCAGCGCGCCTGGATCTTTGCGTGCGCATCGCCTGGTGGGGCAAGCGCAACCAACACCTACGCGTATGCTTCCCCTTTGCCCAAGAGGGGTACAGGGACACTTGGTACGGCGTGCCCTTTTGTGCCATGCGCTGGCCCGAGATGCTGGACGGAGATGGCATCACCGATGCCCAGACGTTGCGCCAGGGAGAAGCGATGGACGACATGCTGACGGCCAAGGACCGACGGCATTTCCGAGAGGTCATCGGCTGGCTCGACGTAGGCTACGGCGACCACGGGCTGACACTGGGAACGCGGTCCACGTCCTGGTGGATAGATGGGCCTAGGCTAGAGGCTGTCCTTTTGCGGACGCAGCGCAGTTGCGGAGATCAGAGGTTGTGGAACCTGAACCAGGGCCTCCACCAATGGCGTTTCCGCGTGCAGCTCCATCCCGGCGACTGGCGCGAGGGCAAGGCATACCGCGTCGGTGAAGAGACCCTGAACCCCGTCGTCGCGACGCATCGTGCTGGAGCAGGCGCGGGCGGCGTGGAGCGATCGAGTATGGCCGAGTCGTGGCAGGTATCGCCAGACAACGTGATGGTGACGGCCTTCAAGCGCTCGGATGCGGATCCAGGGGCTGTGCTGGTGCGTCTGCTCGAGTGCGAAGGGACGCGCTGCGACGTCACCCTGCGCGTGCCGTTCCCGTTCGAGTCTGCGGTGGCGGTGGACCTGCTGGAGCGTCCCCTCGACAGTCTCGACTCTGACGGCAGCTCGTTGAGGATCGCGCTCCGCCCGCACCAGTTCCAGACGGTTCGGCTTTCCCTCGGCCACTCTGCCAACGACTAGAAGGAGGCCAAAGCTCCCCTCGGGCACCGGGGATAGCCAGGCTGGCAAGGTCCCCGACCGGACGTGGGAGCTCTCTATACTCAGCATACAGTCTTCCTGTCGGGCAGCCCTCGGCACGTTCGCTAGGGCGCTGGGCTTGCGGCTGGCTGCCTGGCTTACGGGCTCACGTCTACCTGCCTCTCTGTCTGTCCTTGGCGACTGTCGCCTGGATTCCTTCGCAATGCGCTAACCATTCCTCTTTGCCCTTGACTATCCCCTGGCTATGCGTAAACTATGCGTCAAATCGTGGACAGCGGGCGACGACTGTTCGTGGCAACGGGTTGCCCTGCTACGCTTGTGCCGCAGCTGTTACGCTCGGGGGCTTCCATGTCTGGCATCTTGCCCGGCCTTGCGGAGAATCTACCCTGGCACCAACCTGACGTTCCAACGCTTGCGGAGGGTCTCCGCTACGCGCTGGCCTATGCGGACGTCTTTGACTGCCCCGTGACGCTGGCAGAGGCCCATCGCTACGCTGTGGGCGTGCGCGCCACGCAAGAGGAGGTCAAGGCCGAGCTTGACCTAGGGCTCCGCGCGGGATACTGGCAGTGCGATGGGGGCTACTATGTGCTGCCAGGCCGAAAGGCCATCATCGAGACGAGGCGTCGCCGAGAAAGGCACGCAGCAGCGATGTGGGAGCGCGCGCTCGTCTACGCGCACAGTATCAGCCAGCTTCCCTTTGTGCGCATGGTGGCCCTGACGGGCGCCCTGCCCATGGGCAACGTCGAGCAGGGCGCTGACTATGACTTTATGGTGATAACCACAGAAGAGCGGGTTTGGACCACACGGCTCTTGATCGTGCAGCTTGTGGTGCGTCCGGCGGCACGTCAAGGCCAGGAGGTCTGTCCGAACTATCTTCTGGCCGAGAGTGCGCTAGAGCTGGAGCGGCGCGATCTCTTTCACGCCCACGAGCTCGCCCAGATGCTCCCGCTCTATGGCCGCGCGTGCTATGACCGCCTGCGTGCCGCCAATGCCTGGGCGAGTGTTTTCTTGCCCAACGCCGACGGCCCGCCCACGGTGGGTTGGGCGGCTCCGGCCATGCCCGTCGATGGACCCTCGCTCTTGGGACTGGCGTTGCGAACGCGGCTGGGTCGTTGGGTAGAGCGCGCAGAGATGCGTCGCATGGGGGCCAAGCTACGTGCGATGTCAACCAGCGACAAGGTCCAGGTCAGCCCGCTTCGATGCAAGGGACACCTGGACGGCCATGCGCAGCGAACGCGTGAGGCCTTTGCGCTTCGTGTGCAGCAGCTAGGGTAGGAGGGTCACATGGCCGATCTGCTCCTGGTGAATCCCCTTCGGCTGGCAGAGGACCCCGTGGAATCCGAGCTGATGACGCCCTACTTTCCTCTGGGCATCCTCTACGTGGCCGCTGCCGCGCGCGAGGCCGGCT
>CAYOBT010000438.1:0-2683 GCA_964402205.1 uncultured Anaerolineales bacterium | reverse complement strand
GCGATACGTCAGTCTCAAAGCTGAGAGGCTGGCGTTCAGCTAGAAGCCTCTGTCGGCATTCGGAGAGCTGTCACCATGGGAACCCTACGCGAACCCGATCCGGTCAAGCTCGTCGTCCCGATGCTTGCATCTGATAGGGCACTCTTCAGCGTGGGCGAACGAGCGCTCGCCCGCGCGTTTGGCCCCATCGATCTTTGCAGCGATGACATGCCCTTTGCCCACACCCGCTACTATGAGCCAGAGATGGGGTCAGAACTGACGCGCCGAATCGTCTCCTTCGAGAAGCTGATCGATCCAGGAGACCTGCCCGGCATCAAGCTTACGACCAATGCCATCGAAGCTGCGTTTGCCCACGAGGGAAAACGGCAGCTGAACCTCGATCCGGGCTACGTTAGCGGCGCCAAGCTGGTGTTGGCGACGACCAAGAATCACGGCCATCGCCTCTATCTGGGGCAACGCATCTACGGCGAGGTGACGCTTGCTTACCGCGATGGAAACTTTCGGCCGTGGCCGTGGACCTATCCGGACTATGCGGAGGGCAGGTATTTCCCGATCCTGCGCAGGATACGCGAGCGGTATCTCGAACAGTTGCGGGAGACGAGCGCCTAGCCAAAGCTACTCGACGATCATACTCACGTCCGAGACCATGCTGTCATAGTCCCAGCCCGAGGCATAGATCCGCAACCGGATGATCCGGTACGGTCGCCGAGGTAGAGCGTCGAGCAGATTGCCGGAATCAAAGAGGTACCAGCGATCGCGCGGGATCTGCAGACCGTACATTGTCGGGTTGCCATCGACGTTGTGGTAGTAGAAGCCCTGCACCCATTCGCCCTCGTGATCTTCAGAATCGCGATAGGTGAGACGCAGCATCAGCGGATACTCGTAGCTCAGGTACCCGCCACCAGAGAGGCTCTGCTCGTGGAGCTTGACGGTAGCCCTGACGACCAGCGACGATACTGGGTCGGGCAGCTTTTGCTCGAACGTCTGCTCGAGGATCGTCTCACAGTGGTTGCCATAGCCGCCTGTTCTCTGAAAGCGCACAGCCGTCCGGCCCTCGCTCTCGGTGAGTTGCGCCGTGCCATAGACGTCGCCGCCATCAGCCCCTTGGTCATGCAGGACCTCCCAGCCGGTGAGGCCCTCCGTAAAATCGCCATTGACGACCCAGTTCTTGGCCACGCCAACGGCAGGCTGCGGGGCCGCTCCTAGCTCTACGATGGTGCGTTGTCGCGACTCCAGATGCACTTCGCCGAGGGGATTGGATACCACTGCGTGCCCTCGATAGACGGCCACTTCGCCTCGCTCGTTATTGCTGGCGAGAGCATAGCTCCCGTCGCTGTCGAGGAGGACATCCCCGTGCAGCGTTGTGACCCAGAACGAAAGGGGGGCGTCGAGCGACAGCGCCGTCCCAACCTGGATGCGTCCCCCGGCCAGCTCCAGACCTACCTCGTTGGGCAAGTCACTCGCTTCATAGCGCGGGGATCGCAACCGGACCAACCGCACCGTGCTGCCTGGAAAGAGCCGCATCGGACTGTGCTCAAAGAGCGTGACCATGGCCTCCGAGCTTTCGTCGGTCTTGATGGTGGCCCCTTCACCTACGGCGTGGCTTTCGCCGCGCGTCAGAGGCACAGCGCCTTGGCCCACGGGCAGCTCGACCACCACCGTCCCCTGAATGGACTCGACGACGGCCAGCTCATCCTCTTGAGCGCTCCGCAGGTACCAGCGAATGCCCAGGGGCACCGCGACAGCGATGAGGCAGAAGGCAGCAAAGCTCGTGGCCAGAACAGCCCACGCCATTCGCTCTGGGTTCTCGCGCATCAGTAGCGCACCTCGAAATGGTCCCTACCCCCGCGAGGGGTCTGCCAGCGTGCATCCACCCGCGTCACGTGACCCAAGCGTGGTCCCACGTGAAGCCAAGAGAGGAGCTTGCGCAGCGCTCGCTGCTCGCCCTCGGCAACGACCTCAACCGTACCATCGGGGCGATTCCGCACGTACCCAGCCAGCCCAAGCTGGGTGGCACGCCGCAACGTATGTGCACGGAAGTTGACCCCCTGCACTCGCCCATGGATGACTGCGTGCAGACGGCTCTTGGGGGTGCTCTCTTCCGAGTTGCCGTCGCCCAAAGCCCAGCCTCCAGTCCACGCTACGGCAGCCGCAGTGCATCTCCATCCCAGTCGTCGTCTGGCGGGTCATCGTCCTCGTCGTCGAACGGCGAACCATCGAGCATCACGCCATCTTCCTCGTCCAACTCGTGCACGAACATCTCCATCACACCGTTGGCAAACTCGAGCTCGTGCAGAGCAGCCTCGGCCGCCTCCGCCAAAGCCTCGTCAGGCCCCCCGAGGAGCCTCTCGATGACGGCACGAGCTTGCTTGCCTCCGATTTGGCCGAGCGCCCAAACGGCCATGTTGCGCACCTCTGCATCGGGATCATCCACAAGCTGGATCAGAGGTGCCACCGCTGGGCGGTGCATAATCTCGCCTGCTGCGCGCGCGGCCTCGTAACGCATGGCCGGCGACGCAGCCCGGAGCTCTAACATGACCGTATCGCCCCAATAGACATCGGCGCTACGGCCCATGGCGAACACAGCACTCTCCCGCATGCGCTGCGCCTCGTGCTCGTAAGCGTCCTCGATGATAGCGCGTGTCCGAGCGTCGTTGATGAACCCCACCGACTCGACGGCTCG
>CAYOBT010000437.1:0-2684 GCA_964402205.1 uncultured Anaerolineales bacterium | reverse complement strand
TGACATCCGCTACAATAGCGAGCGGGTCTCGCGCTTTGTGAACAAGGTCATGCGAGACGGCAAGCGGTCCGTCGCGCAGCGGCTGGTATACGATAGCTTTGAAACCATCGAAGAGCGCACGGGTCAGGATCCGCTAGAGGTCTTTGAGATGGCTCTTCGGAACGCGATGCCAACGGTCGAGGTCAAGCCTCGTCGTGTGGGTGGCGCGACGTACCAGGTGCCTGTCGAGGTGCCGCCGCAGCGCCGCATGTCGCTTGCGATTCGCTGGATCCTGATGGCAGCTCGTAGTCGACCCAAGCGAGAGTTCTCGGAGAACTTGAGCGACGAGCTGATGGATGCAGCCCGCAGCCAAGGTGGGGCGGTGCGCCGCAAGGAAGAAGTCCATCGCATGGCAGAGGCGAACAAGGCCTTTGCGCACTATCGCTGGTAGCGCGGCCTTGGGGAGCGGGCCGAAGACGCGTCCCTAGGTCGGGCGGGCTGGTTCGCCGCTGACTCTGGCTGTGTGGTTGTTAGTCACACGAAACGGAGCACGAGGTGGCAGAACCAGTATCGCTCGAACGTACGCGCAACATCGGCATCATTGCTCATATTGATGCCGGCAAGACGACGACAACCGAACGTATCCTGTTCTACACGGGCCGTACTTACCGGCTTGGCAATGTGGATGACGGCACGACCGTCACCGATTGGATGGAGCAGGAGCGTGAGCGCGGGATCACCATTGCCTCGGCAGCCGTTTCCTGCTACTGGCGAGATCACCGCATTAACATTGTAGATACGCCGGGCCACATCGACTTTACCGCCGAAGTGCAGCGCAGCCTGCGGGTGCTGGACGGAGGTGTCGTGGTGTTTGATGCGGTACACGGTGTGGAGCCCCAGTCCGAAACGGTCTGGCGGCAGGCAGATCGCTTCAATGTGCCGCGGATCTGCTATATTAACAAAATGGATCGCACGGGAGCCGACTTCTGGCGCTGTATCGACATGATCGGTGAGCGCTTGAGAACTGTACCTGTGGCGACACAGGTGCCCGTGGGAGTCGAGTCCTCGTTCACCGGCGTCGTGGATCTGATCGAGGGAGTAGCCCTCATCTATGCCGACGATCTGGGCAAGGCACCGGAGCGGTGCCCCATCCCGGACGAGTTGGCAGATCTGGCGGCGGTCAAGCGGGAGGAACTCGTCGAGAGTATCGCCGAGACGGATGACGTCTTGCTCGGCAAGTACCTAGAGGGCGAGGAACTCACTCCTGAGGAGTTGCGGTCGGGGCTTCGTCGCGCAACACTGGCAGGCGAGCGCGTGCCAGTGTTGTGTGGAGCGTCGCTTCGCAACAAGGGCGTACAGCCGGTTCTAGATGCCATCGTAGACTATCTTCCCTCACCTTTGGACGTTCCGCCCATCAGAGGTGTCCACCCGGACACTGGCGAGACGGTGGTGCGCCACGCTGACCCCGAGGAGCCGTTCAGTGCCCTCGTGTTCAAGATTGTCAGCGACCCCTTTGTAGGGAGGCTGGCCTACATGCGTGTCTACTCTGGCAGGCTGCGCTCCAACTCCTCCACTCACAACTCTCCCAAAGCGAAAAAAGAGCGTATCGGGCGCCTTCTCCGGATGTACGCCAACCACCGAGAAGAGATGGCTGCTGTCTCGGCTGGCGATATCACGGCCGTCGGCGGACTCAAGTTCAGCTTCACCGGCGACACCTTGTGTGACAAGGATCAGCCGGTGGTGTTGGAGACGATCCGCTTCCCAGAGCCGGTGATCTATGTGGCCATCGAGCCTAGGACGACGGCCGATTCTGCCAAGCTCGAGGAGGCGCTGCGGGCTCTGGCCGATGAGGACCCAACATTCAGGATCAGCACGGACGAGAACACCGGCCAGACGATCATCTCGGGCATGGGGGAGCTTCACCTAGAGATCCTCGTGGATCGGATGGTGCGCGAATTCCATGTGGAGGCCAAGGTAGGGCGGCCACAGGTGGCCTATCGCGAGACGATCACGCGGCCCGTCCGCATCGACGAGGAGCTGGACTTCCAGAGCATGGGGCGGCCGCAATACGCGCACGTCGGCCTGAAGATAGAGCCGGTGTCCGCAGGCGAAGGGTTTGACTTTCGTGACGAGCTCTCAGATGGCGAGCTCCCGCGAGAGTTCCGTGAGGCGGTCAAGGTCGCTGCGAAAGAGTCGCTTTCCGGAGGCGCCCTGGCGGGTTTCCCGCTCGTGGATGTGCGGGTGCGGTTGGTGAGCGCCGGCTATGATGAGCAATCCTCGAGCGAGGCGGCGTTCCATCGGGCCACGGCCGTCGCTTTCCAGAAGGCGGTGATGGATGCCGCGCCGGTGCTGCTCGAGCCCGTGATGAGCATCGAGGTCGTGGTGCCTCAGGAGCACACGGGTGATGTGATTGGGGACCTGAATGCGCGGCGCGGTGAGGTCACAAGGATGAATCCTGTGCCGGGCGATCTGCAGGGCATTCGCGGGAGGGTCCCACTCTCGGAGATGTTTGGCTATGCGACGGACCTACGGTCGTCCAGCCAGGGGCGCGGTTCGTTCACGATGGAGTTCGAGCGGTACGAGCCGGTTCCGCGAGAGGTCTCAGAGAGGATTCTCGGAGGACCATTCGCAGGGATCTAGGCAAACAGAGGCATGAGACTGGTTTTGGGGAATGGGCAATCCTTTGCTATACTAGAAGGGTTGTG
>CAYOBT010000436.1:0-2706 GCA_964402205.1 uncultured Anaerolineales bacterium | reverse complement strand
TGAAACCGCGCAGTTCGCTGAGCAGCGCATCTTGCGCTTGATCAATCTGTTCCGTGGTAGGCATACGTTGCATCGACAACCTCCTTGAGGCCGCGCGCGTAGCAGGAAGCAGCAGCATACCACGGACACATGGGGCGCTCAATTGCACCCATGGTCCAGGCCAGCACCTTGCGGTACCTCTCGCTTGGCGCTTTTGAGGGCGTGCCTTGGGTATGTCAGCCTAGTCACACAAGAATCGACGGGTGGTAGCATCACGAAATCCTTGACAATAGAACGTATGTTCTATACAATGGAGACACGAGGTTCATCCAATGACCACCATACCCATCGAACTCGACCGCACGCTCGCCAATATCCATACTCGCTGGGGTGACTCTGCCATCCGCCGCCTGTCGGACCAAGACCCCGCAGGCCTCGCCCCCATGCTATCCACTGGCTTGGCAGATCTCGATGACGCCCTTGGTATCGGCGGCATCCCTCGTGGCCGTATCACCGAAATGGTAGGCACAGCTTCGGCAGGACAAGGCAGCCTAGCCGCGAACTTGGCGGCGCAAGCCCAAAAGCGTGGCGACCAGGTCGTCTATGTGGACGCAGTCCACCGGGCAGATCTGAGCCTGCTAACGCACTGGGGCGTCGCACTCGAAAGCCTCCGTATGCTGCGTCCCCTTCACAAGGCGACGGCACTCGAGATGACACGTGACCTAGTGGTCGAGGGTCATGCGGATTTGATCCTGTTCGATCGGTTCGATCCAACCGATCCCACCTTCGAGAGCATTGACCAGATGCTCAGCGAGGTGACGCCTCTTCTCGGGCGATCATCCAGCACCCTGGTGTTTCTCACCCACGCCGAGGCCGCGTCGTACCCCTCAGGGCAAGCGCTACCCTATTTCAGCAGTGTGCGGCTGAGCTGCGAGCACGCGGACTGGATCCATGGCAGCGCCGCCATCGAGGGCATTATCGCGCGCGTCACCGTCATCAAGAACAAGCTAGCTCCGCCCCATCGCATCGCCGAACTATCCCTCAGGATGCCTACATATGCCTAGACAAACCAAGCGCCGTACCGCCTGCCTGTTGATCGAGGGTTTTGCAGCCACTGTCGAGCAGGCCCGTCATCCCGACATCCAAGGGCCCCTGCTGGTCCAGGAGCACGGACGTGTGCTGGGCGCTTGCCCCCTGGCGCGAGGCCAGGGCGTGCGCGAGGGCGATGCCCTGCAGCAAGCCCAAGGGCGCTGCGCAGAAGTGACGGTGCTGCCCGCCGATCGCGCGCACTATGAGCAGGTGTGGGCCCAGTTGCTGATGGCGCTTTCCCAGCATACGCCCGTCATCGAGTCCGCTGCTCCGGGGCTCGCGTATCTCAATGCCACCGGGTTGATCCCACTCTATGCCAGCGAGCGAGCGTGGTGCCAGGCCCTGCAACACGCAACGCGCGGCTCGGTCGGGCTGGAGGCGCAGGTGGGGCTCGCCCGCACCAAGTTCGTCGCCCATGTGGCTGCCGCCTCGACGGGGCCGGGTGCTGACGCCTGCATCGTGCAGGACGATCGCGCGTTTCTGGCCCCGCGGCCGATCTCGGAGCTGCCGCTAAACGCCGAGCTGCAGCGTCGGTGCAGGCTGCTGGGATTCCACACGATAGAAAAGTTCGCGAGTTTGCCCCGCCACGCCGTCGCTGAGCAATTTGGCCCCGAGGCATTGGAGGCTCACGCATGGGCGCGCGGTCTGGATCGCCGCCCCCTCTCCAGCCGCCTCTATGCCAAGCTATCCCGTCGCCACGAGTTCGACTATCCCGAAAGGCGCGCCGAGGCTCTGCACGCCATTCTGTTCAAGATGGGCTCCGATCTCCTCGATGAGCTGTCACGGCGCGGCCTGGCGGTGAACTGGGTCCGCCTGGAGGTAGAGTACGAGAGCGCTGACACGCGGCGCGAGGCCGCATGGCTGGGAAATGGCGCGGGATCTGCCAAGCTCGATCGGATCCTGTGCGGCATGATCGATCAACTCACGACGCACCATCGCGCCGAGCCGTGGAATGCCGGCATCTGCGATGTCACGCTGATGCTGACTGGGCTAGAGACGTTCATGGGCAAGCAGCTGGATCTGTTTGCGCATCGCGCCGACCGCCTTCGCTTGGATGCCACGCTGCGGCGCCTCGCGCGCAAGTATTCCGAGACCATGGTGCTCAAGCCGTGCATTGCCGATCCGCATACCCCCATTCTTGCTGACCGCTACCGCTTCTGCGAGCTAGGAGATGAACCGTGAGCCCCTTCTGGTCCAACCCCCGCGCCATCCCCGTGCGCACCGACGGCGACCGTCCCGTGGCCTTTGCCTGGGATCGGCTTCATCATCGCGTTACCCATGTCGCTGACCATTGGCGAGTCCACACCAACTGGTGGGAGGGGGACGAGGTCTGGCGCGACTATTGGCAGGTCACCACGGACTAGCGCTATTTCTGCGTGCTCTACCACGATCTCATCAACGATCGCTGGCACCTAGAACGCATCCTCGAATGAACGCCTACGCCGAGCTGCACTGCCATACCGGCTTTTCCATGCTCGATGGCGCCTCTTCTCCGGAAGAGCTGCTCGATCGTGCCCTCGTTCTGGGGCTGCCATCGCTCGCTATCACCGATCACTATGGTCTCTATGGCGCGGTGCGCTTTGCCAACGCGGCTCAGGAGCGCGGCATCCACCCCGTGATCGGCGCCGTGCTCACCCT
>CAYOBT010000435.1:0-2714 GCA_964402205.1 uncultured Anaerolineales bacterium | reverse complement strand
TCTTGGTGCCATAGTAGTCGACGATGGCGTCGGAGAATTGGGGCCAGCCGTCGAGCAGGTTCCACCACAGGATGCCCGTGCGGCGCCACTTGTGGGTGCGGAAAAGCTCGATGAAGAACTTGAGGGCCTCCGCCTGCGAGATCTGGCTCGCGGCAACAAAGCGCTCAAGGTCATCGGGCACCTGGCCGAATAGCTCGCGCACCTGATTGGCCATCAGCTCCACGCGCCCGTCATAGATGTTCACTCCGGGTATGGGCGACGTCGAGTGGAGCGTCCATTCGGGATTGGACTGGTAGGGCCATAGCATGCTGGGCGACAGAAAGCGCCGCATAGTGCTGGGAGCTGGGCAGCCGTGGTACCCGATCTCGCTCGCAAAGTGGCACAGCGATTCGGTATAGTAGCGGCTCTTGAAATAGTCCCGTGGCCCCCACAGATGGTTCTCGGGCAGATACCGCTGTCCTTTGGCGTGGGCTACGGGGTCCACATAGGGCGAGCTCGGCAGATAAGGGCGCACGGGATCCTCAGCCCGTAGCAGATTGGGCAATACCTCACGGGTTAGAGCGTTCTGATTGGGATCGAGTGTGCGACCGGCCCACGTGTGCGCTTGATCGCACTCGTTGTCCCCAGCCCAGAGAGCGATGCAGGGATGATGGCGAAGGCGCCGCACAACGGCGCGCGCTTCCTCCGCCAAGCGCCGCTGGAACTCGTCGTCCTGTGGATAGACGGCGCAAGCCATGCAGAAGTCCTGCCACACGAGGATCCCCTTCTCGTCGCAGGTATCGTAGAACAGGTCGTCCTCGTACACGTTGCCGCCCCAGCATCGCAGCATGTTGCAACCGAGGTCGTCGGCCATGGTCAGCGCCATGGGGATACGGTCGCGGTCACGGCTGTGGTAGGCATCCAGCGGCACCCAATTGCTGCCCATGACAAACACTCGCTCGCCGTTCACCCAGAAGCAAAAGGCGCCATTGCCTTCCTCATCGGTGATACTGGTGCGCTCCAGGCGCACGGTGCGGATGCCCGTACGAAAGTGGAGCGTATCGATGGGCGATCCGTTCTTCAGCAGCGTGATGGTGCATGCGTAGAGATGCTGTGGGCCACGACCCTTGGGCCACCAGAGGCGCGGGTCGGGCAGGCTCACGCGCGCCATGCCGGCCTCAAAGAGCAGCGGTTCCTCGATCTCGAAGGTAGAGCTCTCGCATGTTGCATCGAGCCGCAAGCTGTAGCTATCTTCTGGACTCGGCTCTGTGTGAGCCCGGTAGTGAAGCGCAAGCTCTGCTTGGTCGCCGCCTGGGGACACGGAGACGGTCTGCAGATAGGCGCGCTCCAGATACTCGCTCGGTCGGAAGCGCAAGGTGACGGGACGCCAGATGCCGGCCGAGAGCGCTCGCGGCATGATGTCCCAACCGTACATATGGGGAGCCTTGCGCACATACAATCCGTCGACGTTGCACCGACCAGCAGCAACGCCCGGCGGATAGGTGTAACGTCGCGCCTCTTGAGCAGCGGGGCGGATATGCACGAGCAACTCGTTGCTCTCTGCGAGCAGCTCGTCAACGTCCAAGATGTGCGGGATCAGCATGTTGGCGGTTGAGCCTACGAGCGTCCCATTGAGGTACACATCGGCGTAGCAGTCCAGCCCCTCGAAAACGAGTTCCCCGCGGCCTTTCGGACGCTCGGTCAGATCGAACCGCAGCACGTACCAGGCGTGCGCCGACTCCAAGTGTCGCAACGCGGCCATGTTCATGCCGGCAAACGGTTCCTCGATGAGCCCGGCAGCCTGGAGATCGAGCTCCAGGTTACCGGGCACGCTGCATAGCCGCAGATCGAAGCCGGCCTTGGTCAGGGAGGCAGCGTCCCTTGCTTCCGGCGCGGCCTTTTCGGTCCAAGCGAACTCCCACGACCCCGTGAGATCTACCGATGGCCAAGGATGCTTCCGTGTCATGGCGTGATGCTCCTCGGAGGTTCAGGGTTGGGTTTGGTTGTTCAGGATCAGGAGCCAGTCCTGCATGGGACCGGGAAGCGGCACGCGCCAGCGTCCTTGGGCATCCGCAGTGATGAGACCCAGTGGCTTGACGTCGCCCGTCTTGGGGTCCACAAAGCTGGCCTCGTAGCCTGCATCTGGTTCGATGCCGACCACGTAGGTAGGCGGCGACCACGAGGCGAGGTAGCGCGGGAAGTAGATGACGCGTAGCTCACCCGGGATGCCGGCGCAGTAGGCGTTCTGGTAGTCGTCCTCGTCGGCCGAGGGCTCGACCCACGCTTGGTGGGGTTCCAACTGCCACCAGGCGTAGCGCTCCAGGATAGCACGTCCCACGCCTACTTGTGTGGAGCCTGGAAGCTGTGCCGCCTCGGACCAGGGCGTATCGCCCCAGGAAGCGCCGTGAGGCGATAGGCCGTAGGGCTCCTCCTCGCCGTTGAGCTGCCAGATGCCGTTGGCGCCATAGGTGTAGCCCCCAGCGCCGGAGAGGATGCAGGCCCAGAACATGGTGCGCTGCACCTCTTGGCGGCTGTTCTCAAGGATTCCCTCGTAGCAAACTTCCCCTTGGACGACGGGCATGTGCGGCGTCCGCGCAACCTCTTGGCGCACTGTCCGGGTGGTGTTGGGCAGCGAGTCCATCCCGCCGTGGCCAGTCTGGAGCATGTCAAAGTCCAGGATACTGTCATCGATCACCTGGTTGCGGGCGGCATCGGTGGGGTGGATGGTTACGGGC
>CAYOBT010000434.1:0-2715 GCA_964402205.1 uncultured Anaerolineales bacterium | reverse complement strand
GGGTCCCCCCAACAGAAATTGTCGAGGATGTCGATTCGATCCGGGTCAGCGCCAACAGCCACCACGTTCCGGATAGCCTCATCGATGCAAGCAACGGCCATGGCGTACGGGTCCTGCTCACCATAGGCTGGCGCAAACCCGCTGCCTAGCGCCAGACCGCGAGGCTGATCGCTAGTCTCCAGCGGGCGCATCACGGCCGCGTCAGAAGGGCCGTCCTCGGTGGCGCCTACGAAAGGCTTGAGCACCGTGGCACCCTGGACCTCGTGGTCGTAGCGGCGAACGACATCCTCCTTGCTGCGCACGTTGGGCTGAGCCAACACCTTTAGCAGGGCCTCGCCATAGCCATGGGGCGCCGTCTCCGCCAGAGCCATCGGCGGTGTCTCTGGCTGCTGCCATACGGCCTTCAGATGACGCCTCGGCAGCCCGTCATGCAGAAAGTCCATGTCCATATCGGCGACATTGGTACCCTCGTACTGCAGCAGCAACCGGCCATCGTGTCGAAAGCCGCCGATCACTGTCATCTCCACGCCGAGACCCTCACAGATCTCGCGCAGGCGACGTTCGTGGTCAGTGGGAACAGCCAGCACCATGCGTTCCTGGGCCTCGGAAAGCCAGATCTCCCAAGGCTGTAGTCCTTGGTACTTGAGCGGAACCCGATCCAGCTCCACGGTCACACCAAGCTCGCTGCCCATCTCGCTGACGGCCGAAGAAAGGCCGCCGGCTCCACAATCCGTGATGGCCGTGTAGAGCGCCTCATCGCGCGCCACGAGCATCGCGTCGAGGACCATCTTCTCGGTGATGGGGTTGCCGATCTGCACGGCGCCACCTGCCAGCTCGCCCGTCTCGTGCGTGAGCTCTGCCGACGAAAAAGTCGCGCCGTGGAGGCCATCGCGACCCGTCCGGCCTCCCAGAACCACGACAAGATCGCCGGCGCGCGCTCCCGTTGGGTGCGAACCCCTAGGCGCGATGCCCACACACCCGCAGTACACCAGCGGGTTAGCCGTGTAGCCAGGATCGAAAACGATGGCTCCATTCACCGTGGGAATCCCCATCTTGTTGCCATAGTCTTCGACGCCTGCCACGACGCCCTCGTAAATGCGTCGAGGATGCAGCACGCCAGAGGGCAGCGATCGCCAGGGTATATCCAACGGCCCAAAGCACAGCACATCGGTGTTGGCAATGGGCCTCGCCGACACCCCCATGATGTCGCGTACTACGCCTCCCACGCCCGTGTTCGCGCCGCCAAAGGGCTCTAGCGCCGAGGGGTGATTGTGCGTCTCAACCTTGATGGACACGTCGTACGCGTCTGTGTAGGCAAGGATGCCCGCATTGTCCACAAACGCCGAGCGGACCCAAGGCGCCGACACGGCCTCCGTGGCAGCGCGAAGATACGTGCGCAGCAAGCTATCGATGCGCTCGCGGTGGCTCTCGCCATCGCGCCGCTCTTCATAGTCCACCATCCCGCGGAAAGTCTTGTGCACGCAATGCTCTGACCAAGTCTGCGCAAGGCTCTCGAGCTCGACGTCGGTTGGAGCACGCCCTTCCTCGGCAAAGTACGTCTGAATGGCTCGCATCTCGGCCAAGTCGAGCGACAGCAGTCTCTCGCGAGACAGATCCAGTAGTTCCTCGTCTCCCAACCCAGCGAGGGGGACGTCTTGGGCACGCAGCTCAACATCTGGGAGGCTCGTTCCTACGTGCGGCACGAGATCGCCGATGTGGTAGTATTGGATGACCTCGTTGCATAGCAGCCTGCGCGCGATCTCGTGCACGGCCTCTTGGGCCAGATCGCCGTGTAGAACATAGCTCTCGCCCGTCGCCACGGCCTGGAGCCCTTCCACGCCTAGCTGCGCCGCGCGGCGCACGACGTTCTCGGCGACGGTATCGGTCACTCCTGGAAGATAGCCCACTTCTACTCGTGTGACACCCTCGCGCCGTGCTCCTAGCTCGCCGGCTATCCGCCAAGTCGCTAGCTCCGCTACTGGGTCAGCAAGGAGCCGTTCACAGAGCTGCTGAACATCGCCGGCCGAGAGGCTGCCAGCCAGGAAATAGAGCGCGCTACGCGCCACGCGCTGGACGCCCGTCACGCCAAGCGCAGCGATGTCATCGAGCAGTAGCCCTTTCGGGGCATATTCCGGGCGGGTTGAGACTTGAACGCGGTAGATGGTCGACACGCAATCTGCCTTTGCTTCGTTCCAGCAGTCGTAAGCGATCTACGGGTTCAACTGGTAGTTGGGCGCCTCTTTGGTAATGACAACGCTGTGCGGGTGGCTTTCCACCCAGCCGGCATTGGTGATCTGCACGAACTGGGCTCTGCTCTGCATCTCGCCTAGGCTACCAGCCCCAACGTATCCCATACCAGACCGCAGACCTCCCACGAGCTGGTAAATATAGTCGGAGAGCTGGCCCTTGTAGGCCACACGAGCCTCGATGCCCTCGGGCACGAGCTTACCACTACTCCGGGACGAGATCGACCGGCCATCGCCCTGCACCGATGCGTATCGATCGGCGCCCTGGCCGCGCATGGCTGCCAAGGACCCCATCCCGCGGTACTCTTTGAAGCGCCGGCCTTCATAGATCACCGTCTCGCCCGGGCTCTCGTCCAGGCCAGCCAGCAGGTTGCCCAGCATCACGCAGCTCGCACCAGCCGCCAGCGCCTTGACCATATCGCCAGAGTAGCGAATGCCACCATCGGCGATCACCGGCACGCCATACTCG
>CAYOBT010000433.1:0-2722 GCA_964402205.1 uncultured Anaerolineales bacterium | reverse complement strand
TGAGCTGGAGACCTGCCTGACCGTCACGGGTGGTGGTGGCACTGTAGCCTTTGTCATCGAGGACGTCGGCTAGCATCTCGCACGTGCTCTCGTCATTATCGATGATCAAGATGTCGATTTTCTTTGCGCTTATTTGCTGCATCTTCTAGCTTTCATAGTCAGGCTGCGCGGCTCTGGGGATCCTGACCGTGAACCGAGTGCCCTTACCAAGCGTGCTGTCGACCGCGATCGTCCCCTTGTGCGATTCGATAAGCATCCTGACGATGGCCAGCCCCATGCCGATGCCTTTGGCTTTGGTCGTGTAGAGCGGCTCGAAAACCTGGTCCAGTTGGTCCTGCGGGATGCCTATGCCTGTGTCGGCGACCTCAAACACCACGTGCCCGTGATCGCCGCGGGTGGTCACGGTCAGGTCGCCGCCGTCTGGCATGGCCTGCACCGCATTCGTGAGCAGGTTGATGAGGACCTGGCGCAGCCGATCCGCGTCGGCTCGCACGCGCGTCCCGTTCGCCAGTGAGCGGACGTGCACCGAGATCGATGGCGGAATGGGCGCACGCGCAATCGCGGATTCAACAAGGTCCGCCGGATTCTCGGGATGTGTCTCGAGGTCACGTACACGTGCAAAGCTCATCAGGTCCGTGATGATCCTGTTGGACGTCGCGATCTCGTTATCGATGATCTCCAGGTGACGACGGGCTTTGGCATCATCATGGGAAATGCGGGCTTTGAGATAGTATGCAGAGTTGCTGATGACGCCCAGCGGGTTGCGGAGCTCATGTGCGATGCTCGCCCCGAGCTGGCCGATGGCTGCCAGGCGCTCGGTGCGTATCACGCGGTTCTGCGCCCGATAGAGCTCCTCGGTTGCCGTGTGCACACGTTTCTCGAGGCGTTGGTTCCAGCTTTCGAGCTCTTCCACGAGCCTCGCGTTCTCGTGCAATGCAGCGATCTGGTTCGCCATGATGGTGAGCGTCTCTAGATCGCTTTGACCAAAGCGTGGCGCATCGGACGGACGAGCGACCAGCAAGGCCCCGATGAGGCCCGCGGGGGCTAGCGCAGGAGCGATGGCCTGTGGCTGGCGCTCGGCTAGCCGGCTTCGATTCGCATCCGGTGCAACCATAGCGGCTTGGGTCGTCGATCGGAGCTGCATTGCCAGCGTGGCGGCGCTCGGGAGCGGCCTGTCGTCGTTCCCTTGGCGATGAAGAAGCTCCAGCGCTTTGGCGTCCGCGTTCCAGCGATAGAAGCATGCTGCCACGCCCCCCAAAGCCTCACACGCGATGGCGAGGCCCTCCGCGAGTAGCGCTTCCGTGTCACGGGCGGTGATTCCCGAGCGGCTCAGATCGAGCAGGGGCATGAGGGCGAGCAGGCGGTCGTGCTCGCGGATGACGTGGGCTTCATGGAGGGCGTGATCTACCGCTCGCCGGAGCTCCTCGATGGTGAACGGCTTGGCGAGAAAATCTCGGGCGCCCGCACGGAGTGCGCGCACCGCGACGTCGATGGTATCCGCATAGCCCGTGATGACAACGGAGACTAGGTCCGGCTTCTGTCGGCGAGCCGCCTCGATGAGATCGATGCCGCCCATGGTTGGCATCCTGAGATCGGTGACGAGCAGGTCAATGTCCAAGGTGGAGAGGCGCTGTAGCGCTTCCTCTGGGTTGGTTAGCCCAGATACGGCATAGCCAGACCGCGCCAGGACGCGCCGACAGAAGGAGATCACCTCCGGCTCGTCGTCGACGACGAGGATGTGCGGGTAGCTTGGTTTCGTGTCAGCTGGCATGCGTCTCTCCACAGACACTGCTAGGGCGCCATGCTTTCCCAAAGCCTGGCCAGTTTCGGATCGAACTGCGAGCCCGCTTTGTCAAGGATCTCGCTACAGGCCTGCTCTACAGACATGGCTACCCGGTAAGGGCGAGTCGAAGTCATCGAGTCATAGCTGTCGGCGATGGCGATGACCCGAGCCCCGAGCGGGATCTCGGTGCCACGGAGCCCGTCGGGGTAGCCGCTGCCATCCCATTGCTCGTGATGGTGTCGTACTAGCGGGATCACGTCGCGGAACGCGGGCATGTCTGCCAGGATGCGGGCGCCCATCTCGGGGTGCAGCCGAACGCGGTCCAGTTCGGATTCGTCCAAGCTATCGTTCTTGTTGAGGGTGGCGTCCTCGACGCCCAGTTTCCCAATGTCGTGCAAAAGGGCAGCGATGCGTATCGTCTCCCGGTCGCGTTCCGAGATGCCGGCAGCCTCTGCCAGCCGGTTGGCGTGGCGTGAGACGCGTTCCGAGTGATCATGCGTGTAGCGATCGTAGGTGCCTATGGCAGAGAACAGGGCCTTGACGGCGGACAGCGTGATTCTGCTGATGTCGCGAAAGGCATCCAAGAGCTGCTGGCGTGTGCGAGCATGCAGCATGGCGATGCCGATCTGGAATCCAAAGACCTGCAGGAGCTGGGCGTCTGCGTGGTGGTAGGGAGCGTCGTCCGACTCGCGCGATAGCAGCAACGTGCCCACGACTTGGTCCGGAGCGCGGAGAGGTACGAGCAAACAGTGGCCTGTGGGATTGACCTTTCTCGAGCCTTCCTTGCCGTCGCCGAGGTACCACGGCACGTCCGACGACGCTAGTGCGTTTGTCCAGGCGCGGTCGGCTTGGGAAAGCTTGGCACAGTGGGTAAGCGGTGGCCCTAGTCCAAAGTTCAGGTCCTCCAGTCCGCCCATGCCGAACACGGTGATCTGCGCG
>CAYOBT010000432.1:0-2725 GCA_964402205.1 uncultured Anaerolineales bacterium | reverse complement strand
CCCAATGAGGCCTACGCCGCTGCCGATGCCCGTAAGAACTCGATGCGCTTTGAGCCACCAGCGCTTGCGGCGGCCGTACTTGGCAATCAGTGCGCCTACCAGGATGCAGATGAAGGCGAGGCCTGTCGTTGCGGCGTGAACTGGCCATATGCGTGGGCTATCCGCGACGGAGGATGCCCCGCTCGCCAGATCGATGGTGGCGAGGCCCGCAGCGCGATGCTTGCCAAGATACCCGTCACGGCTTCCATAGCCCCAGATCACTACCATCTCGCCAGTCGTTGGGATATCGCGGTCGTAGGAATCGCCCGTGTTCAAGGGGCGTGCGAGTTCGATCACCGTGCGGCCAGAGGATTCGCTGCCGGCGACGCGGAGGATGTCGTGTGATCCTCCCAGCTCCTCGTCCGGGGGATGCTCGCCCCAGTCATCGGTGGCATAGCAGTCGGCTGCGTCTGCCGTGCCGTCATCGTTGACCCAGCCGAAGAGCATGTCGGCGCCCTGCATGCGGGCCTCGGGCTCGATGCCGATGGAGACCCAGCCCTCTGTGTTGGCCTCCATAGCGAGATAGAACGTGTCATTCTCGATGCGCCAATGCAGCACAAAGCCGCCGTCGTCAAAGGTGGCTTGGCCGCCGTACTCGTCCGGCCCGATCTGGCCGTCCACTGCTACCGGCGCCTGGCTTGCCGCCGGTAGTGAGGCCATCGCCAAGAGAAGCATCACAGCGCACACCGTGGTCGGCCAGCGCTTCGGACTCATGGTCCCTCCTCTACGCTCATGCGGTGGACATCAGCGCACACCGCCACTATAACATAGGGTGAAGTGTCTCCGCAACGGTCTGCGCGGCATGACACCTGGTCGACTCTTTCCATAGAGCACGGAGGGCGCCATGGAACTGAATCTACTCACCACGATCAAGGGGTCCATGATGGAGGGGTTCTTGCCCGAGGGGTGGGATCTGCGCAGGATGGACGCTTGCTGCGATCTCTCGCCGGACGCGATGGTGGCGCCTGGCGAACACTGGCATGCGGGCTTCCAGCCCGTCGCCTGCAAGGACCTGGCCGATCTTGAGGTACGTATGGGACACGAGATCGCCCTGGAGATCCTTCACGCACGTGAGGCCGGCCATCCGCTGGCTCTGATCCTGCCCGTTGGCCCGATGGGTATGTATCGTTGGGTCGTCTACTTCTGCCGGGAGTGGAACCTGGACTGCAAACACGTCCATGGGTTCAACATGGACGAATGGAGCGATGGTGAGGGCAACACCTTGCCACCGGATGCGCCTGGCGCCTTTCAGGGGGCGATGGAGCAGGCGTTCTATGGGCCTTTGGGCGAACTGACGGTCCCTGAGGACCAGCGGCACTATGCCACGAGGAAGGAGCTGCCGACCTATGCCGCTCGCATCGCCGACTTGCGCGCTCAAGGTGCTCGCCTGGTGACGGTGTATGGCATTGGGCGCGTGTGCCACATCGCATTCTGGGAGCCACACTTTGCCGGCGAGTTTGACGACGTGGACGCCTGGAAGCGCCCGACGCATCGCCTTGGCGCGCGATTGCACCCGCTGACCATCGAGCAGAATGCCATCACTTCCTTCAAGAGTCGCACAACGGCTATTCCGTGCTTTGCCAACACCATCGGCCCGGGCCTGTTCCTGCAGTCGGATCGGTGCATTGGTGGTTGCGATGGGGCCCTGGGTCGAGGCATGATGTGGCAGGGCATGTCGCTGCGGGTCACGCTGCAGTACGGCCCCGACATCTGGGTGCCCTCGACGTGGATGCCGACGCTGCCTGGTCGTCTGTTCTATCTGGAGGAACTGGCCCAACCGCTGATTGCGGAAGCCAACTAGAGGAGGTCTGTTTCTGTGAGTGAGTACAAGATTGGCGTCATCATGCCCCTGGCCGAGTTTGTGCGCGACGGGCCTGAACAGCTCGAGGCCCTCGATCTGCACTGGGTCCAGCTGAACTGTTGGGACGTCGCTCTCTATACCGAGGAGAATCTTCAGCGCACACGCGAGGCGCTCGAGGGCGGCATCAAGGTAGCGAGTTTGTGGGCCGGCTGGGGGCGCCCTGCGGTATGGGACTTTGTGGATGGACCGTTGACGCTTGGCATCGTGCCGGCGGCCTATCGCGCTACGCGGATGGAGATGCTCAAGCGGGGCGCGGACTTTGCCGGCGAGCTTGGTCTGACCGACGTGACGACGCACATGGGCTTCATCCCTGAGAACCCAGCGACCACGGAGTACCGCGAGGTGGTCGCCGCCGTGCGGGAGCTTGCCCTGTATTGCAGGCAACGCGACCTGTACCTGAACTTTGAAACGGGGCAGGAAACGCCCACGACGCTCATGCGCATCATCTCCGACGTGGGCACTGGCAATCTCGGCATCAATCTCGATCCCGCGAACCTACTGCTATATGGCAAGGCGAATCCAGTGGATGCGGTGGACATATTCCAGGACGCCGTGCGTGGTGTGCACGTGAAGGACGGTGAATACCCTACCGACCCGCGCTACCTTGGCGAGGAAAAGCCCGTGGGGGAGGGACGTGTCGGGTTTGACCGGCTTGTGCCCAAGCTGCTGTCCTATGGCTATGAGGGGGCTTGGATCATCGAGCGCGAGATAAGCGGGCCCCAGCAGAAGGAGGATATCCGCAAGGCGCGCGCTCTCATGGAGGACATCCTCGAGGGTCAGGAGCCATGAGTAGCGGGTGGGCGCCCGTGGTCGATAGGGAGGTGT
>CAYOBT010000431.1:0-2725 GCA_964402205.1 uncultured Anaerolineales bacterium | reverse complement strand
CCCACGCCCTTTGCTCATCAGCATGAATCACGCCCTTGCCCACCGGTAGATCGCCCCAGTTGTGGCCCCAAGCGCTGATCCGCACCCGCTGGCCGTCCGCAAACGCCCCCGGGCTGGTCACGTCGCCATCACTGTCAATCACATTGAACGTGGCGAATACCGCGGTGAACGTCCCTTGCTCGCCATCGTGCTCTTTTAGCGCGATCGGCGCTCGAAACGTCTTTTTCTCGCCCATCTCTCTCCTATCGCCTGCCTAGCTGTTGAAAACCACGCTACACTGGCAGTTGGCCCGCTCTTCGATCGGCAACGCCGGATCACCAGGCCACAACCCGCCATTGCTGAATCGCTCATGCAATCGCACGGTCTCTCCGTTCATGGCGGCGTGCGTGTCGCGCGGGTTCCGGCTGTTCACGCGCCACGTCTTGGTGCGCAATCCGCCCGCCTGGGCCGCCTCGTTAGCCCCAAAGTTGGCCGCGCCCGTCACGCCCGCCGTGGCTGCCTCCGGTGCCCGTGCGCTTTGCGCCACCTCGAAGACATGGTTCACCTTTTCGCTGATCTCGCTCACCACCAGGCCCGCCGTCAGACCAGCCATCAACACCTCAGCCACCTGCTCTCGCGTGGTGGCGTTGATGCTCTCCGCCGCGATCCTGGCCCGCTCGCGCAGCCAACCCTGCATCCGCTCCGCGCTGGCCAACGTCTCGATGCCATACCGCTCCGCTACCCACGTCGCCCACGCCTCGGCCGTCAGCGTGTAGAGCGGTAGCAGGTCCTCCGCCAGCTCGCGGTTCCACCGCTCCTCATCATCCCAAGCGCTCTCGATACTCAGTAGCTCCGCCTGAATGCGCGTCAGAATCGCTTTGGCCTGCCGGCCAAAATAGCGCTCCAATAGCTCGCGCCAGCGCTTCACGTGCTGCCGATGCCGCCACAAGTGCGCCAGATCTGCGTCCTCGGTAGCATCATCATCCTGTTTCGTCTGAACGCCCTCGACTCCCTTGGGCGTCGCGTCTCTCGGGTTTGCCATCCCGCCAGTCAACACGTTCAGCGGCGTCACCAGTTCATCGCCCTCGGGCCCCATGCTCGGTAGGTTCTCGCGGGCGCGCGCCTCGTTGCGCGTCATCCACGGCGCCCCCACTGCGCTCTGATAGCTCTGCGCCTGATCCTCGAACGATCCGCGCAGCTTTTCCTTCAGGTTGAACTCCACATACAGCCCGTCGCTCTTGGCAAAGTCCGGCTTTAGCTGGAGGTCAATGTCCTCCTGAATCATCGCGCACCATGGCGCTAGCGTGTCCTGATAGAGGCTCTTGTGCTGATCTTTGATGTTGCTAAATGTTGCGTGGTCTAGGATGCCTACCATCGGCAACGGAATATGGTACGCCCTGGCGCACTCTTCGCGCGTCAGCTTGCGCCCCGCTAGATACTCGCTCTGCTCGGCGCTGAACGTGATCGGCTTCCATTTCATGTCCTCTTCTAGGATCGCCGTCCGCCCGCTACCCTCCGAGCCCGAATACAGCGCCTCAAATTCGGCCTTGAACCGCTCGCGCCCCTCCACGGACCATTCCGGAGCGGCAATGGGGCGCTCGATGATGCCACTCATGCGGGCCGCGTTCTGCCAAAAGTTCTCGCGATAGTCGGCCATGGCGTGCTCTTCTGCCAACACCCGCCGCAACGTCTCCAGCGGCGATAGCCCCTTGATCGGATTCTCTGAGTTATAGCCTCGGAAATGCACCACCTCGTCCGGCGGGAACGTCTTCATCTCGCCGCCTAGTTGCATCTCATACGCCGTTGGCGTCAATCTGCCCTTGACGCGCATATAGGGCGGTGGCACCCGCACCAATCCGATCACCTGGCCGTCCGTGCGCAGCTTTACCCAGTAGGCGTTGAAATAGATCCCCATGTCCGAGATCAGATGCTCGATCATCCGATAGTGCGTCACCTTTGCCGTGTTAGGCAGCGGCTGCCGTAGCACGCGCGCCAACGGATGATCCCTCTCCCGCACCCGGTCCGTCTCGCTCACCCGCCGATACACGTGTAGCCCCAATTGCGCCAGGTTCCGCGCCAAAAACTCCACGCACGTTCGCACGTTCGGCTGCATCCGATAGATCGCGGCATAGTCATAGGTATAGTCGTTGTAGAGCTGGATCGACCCGCCCCCCGTGGCGTGCGGCCACCAGCCCGCCGGCATATCCACCAGGGTCATCCCGCTCTGAATGACAGTCATGACACCACCTGCATAAAATCGACGTTTGCCGCCTCGATCACCACCTCACCGTCCATCGGCACCGTCTCGCCCTTGGGGTTGAGGAGCTCTGCGTTGCGCAGCACCAGGTAGCTGCCCCGCTTGCGCCACAGCACCCCTCGAAACGCCCTGTCCGTTCGCGTGTTTACGATCACCCGTCTCAGACACGGGTAGCGCTGTAGCCATCTCATACCGACACCAGCCCGCGCGTCTCATACACGCTCCGCTTCGGCGGCTCGTGCCGCAACGCCCGATCCAGGGCCATCACCAAAGCCACCATCCCGTCGATCTTCTCTGTACTCTTTTCCTTGTCCGGCTTGATGTTCCCGGCCGGATCCGTGCGCACCACCAGGTTGTTTGCCATCCAGGTAAGGACCGGATTGCTGCCGTGCGCCAGCTTGTGCTCCAGAATCAGACGCTCCAGCTCGCGCATCGCCGGGCTCATGCTCACATAGCCCTGGCCGAACTGCACCAGCCAGTCCTGGCCGC
>CAYOBT010000430.1:0-2726 GCA_964402205.1 uncultured Anaerolineales bacterium | reverse complement strand
GGGTGGCTGGGGGCCGCAGACGGGGATGGGAGACGGGGTTGCACGCGCCGCCGAGCGGATCTGGTTCTGGTAGAGGCACAGCATGCCGTGCCCACGCACGCTGCGCATTCCGATGCGCCAGTGTTCGTCCCCACGGGCCGGCGATAGCATACAAGGAGCCCGCCATGGACGACGATCCCCTCAGCCCCCTACCCGAATCGCCAGAGCTCCTCGAGCTCCTGGCCATGGACCCCGCCAAGATCCCGCCCGAGCTGCGCCCCCTGGTGGAAGAGCTGCGACGACGCTCACAGGGACAGCCCGACCCCGCCGCCGACGCGACCGCCGACGATCCTGACGCCCCCTAGCCCCCGACAGCAGCATCCCTGCCCCCTCGCGGAGGCAGGGACGTGCTGCTACGCTACCTGGTTGGCCCCGACGCGGCGGCGCCCCCCCTTGAGCCCTAGCCGTTGGGTCCACAGCCCAGGATAAACGTCGTCTTGCCGTCATCGTTGCCGATCACCAACTGAGCCATGTTGCCATCCTTGGCCCAGATCATCAGGACATCGCCCTGCACCGTCATCTCAAAGGTCAGCGACCAGCCCGCGTCCTCCATGGCCTGGGCATAATGGTCCTTGATGAGCGACGGATCGTCCTGCGTGCGGTACACGTACACCTCGTTGATGCGGCCCATGTCCTCGAGCTGCTGGATGAGCGCGCCCGAGGTGATCTCGTCCACGGACGCGAGCGTCGCCTCGCCAAAAGCCGGAATCGCCCCGCAGATGTCGCCGCCCGCCCCGCCGCCCTGCGCCGAGTCGTCATCAGCGTCGTCATCGTCCTCGTCGGCGTCGTCATCGTCGCCAGCGTCGGGCACGATCTCCATGGGCGCTGTCAGCTCGACGACCACGTCCGCGACGCGCGCGTCCTCTTCAGGCAGCAGGGCCAGCGAGAACCCCGTGGCGTCCTTGGGGACGTCAAAGACCAGCAGCGCCTCGCTCGGCTCGTCATCGTTCCAATGCATCAAATAGTCATAGCCGTGCGTATTGGCCAAGGCACTGCACTCTTGGCTATAGGTGTCGGTGTCCATGGCATAGACCCGCCCCTGATCGTCGGTGAGGCGGAACAGCGCATAGTCCAGCGCGCCTTTGTCGGTCTCGCCCTGGAAGCTGAATGCCACCACCACATACTTGCCCTGATCGGGCTCGTAGAACGCATCGTCGCTCATAAACTCGGGGATCCGCCCCAGCTCCTGGAAGCCGATGACCTCCAGCGTGGCATTGGCAAAGCGGAACCCCTCGCCCTCGCCATAGCTATCGCCCGAGGCCACGTCCATGGTTGGCGTCGGGACGGGGGTCCGCGTCGCCGAGGGCTGGCTCTCGAAGGCGGCGATGGCCTCGGTGTCGCCGCACCCCACGATGATGGCGGTCTCGTCGTCCTCTGGGCCCGTCACCACTTGGGCAGACAGCGTGCCCTTTTCCCAGATGAACAGCCCCTGGTCACCCATGGCAAGCTCCATGGTGAGCTCCCAGCCGTCGTCGGCCATGGCCTCCTTGTACCAGGCGTGGACCTCGGCGCCGTCATCCTTGGTGCGATAGACGCGGATCACGCCATAGCCGCCCATCTCTTCCAGCTGAGACATGAGCTGCGCGGCCTCTAGATCGGCTTGGGTAAAGACAGCGGCTTTTGGATAGACGGGGAGATCCTCGCAGCCCGCGGGGCCGCCGTCACCGGCATCAGGATCGGACAAAGAGGACGATGACGAGCCTGACAGGGTCTCGGTGGACGATGCGGCCTCGCCAGGCTTGCCGCCACCCTGGCCGCTCGTGCCTTCCTCGGTGTCGACAGACGGCGCGCATCCCCCCAACAACCCTACGATCAGACTCGTGACCACCAGCGCCAACAGCAACGCGCGCTTCTGCATGGCCTCCCCTCCTAGCCCGAACAGCTCTCTTGACGTTACCTTGACGAAAGCATAACCGCTTTACGCAACCTTGGCAAGCCGTTGCGAGGGCAAAGGGGCGGATTTCCATGACGAATCGGTTACAATCGCGCTACGTTGCGACAGCCGTTGACGCAGCGATCGACGCCACCTTGCTGCAGCAGCAAGCTTTGACGTCGTCACGGCACGCAGAGGGGCGCCCCCAGAGGGAGCGCCCTTGGTAGCGTATCGTCCTGTTGAGTGGACGGTGCCCCCGCTCGACGCGTCGCCGCCCTAGGTGCGCAGCACCAGGTGGGCTTCGCCGGTGAATGTCTCCAGCCAGACCGTCTCGCTGACAGCGTCATAGCGGCCGCCCTCGACCTCGGCGAACAGCCGCCCCTGCGGATGGGGCACGCGCAGCGCCACGCGGTCAGGCAGGCGCGTCGGATCGGCGCACCGGACGTGCGCCGTGACCTCGCCGCGGGACACGTCCGACCGCACGCGCAGGTCCAACGGCCCAAAGTAGCTGGCCACGCCCTCCAGCGCCACCTCCTGGCCATCGGCGAGCCACGCCCGCGGGATCCCTGGCAGCAGGTGGAGCGTCTCGCCCACCTCGCGGTAGAGCATCCAGCGCGTCTGCATCAGGAACCAGCCCTCCTCGTGGGTCTTGTGCGGGCTGGCGTGGAAATGGTGCTCCCAGAAGGTATAGGTCTCGCGGTCGGCCAGGCTGGCCACGGTGGCATAGTAGCCTTTGAGGAAGGCCTTGACCTCGCCGCGTGCCAGGTGCGCCCAGAGATGCCGCGAGTAGTAGGGCTGGCTGAACGCCGCGTTG
>CAYOBT010000429.1:0-2726 GCA_964402205.1 uncultured Anaerolineales bacterium | reverse complement strand
CGGCCAAACGGGATACGAACGCATCCTGCAGGCGAGCGTCCTCGGCGTTGAATACTGGCTCCTCATTATGGCTGGACCAGATCGAGATCCCAGGACAGTGAATCGCCATGGGCCAAAACCATTCGTAGAACCAGGTATCAGCCCCTGCAGCCCCTCGCCTGACCAGCGCCTTATCCGCATCCCTATCTGAAACGTACCTGCCCAACATGAACACGCCGGCATCGCGGAACTTCCACCAAGCCCCGCGCCATGGGTTGATGAGCTGCGCGCCTCCTAGGCGTCGGGCATGATCTACCACCCAGTCAGGATAGTTGGGCGACTGAGTCTGTAGCAAGATCTTGGTCACAGGCCGCCCCCCCATTCGTCGGGCGCCGGTCGCCCGGCGGCGATCTCGGTCGCATAGGCAAGGCCGTCGACTCGCGAGATCAGCTTCTCGCGGCGCTCCCGTGCCGATCGCTCTAGCTCATCAGCCTGGCTTCGAAGCTGGTCAGCCTCCTCTTCCTCGCGTTGCGCTTCTTCCAACTGCCAGCGCACTGCTGCCGCAAACTCGCCCACACGCTCCAATTGCTCCACGGGCCCTCCTTCTACGTACAGCATGGGATCTACAGGAATGCCGTTCACCCGCACCTCCCAGTGCAAGTGCGCTCCGAGACAATAGCCGGTATCCCCGGTCCAGCCGATCAAGTCGCCACGTTGCACCGGTCTAGAGATCGTCCTCTTGGAGAGGTGTACGTAGTAGACCACCACGTTGCCACTGATCCGCGAACCATCCCAACCCTGCAGCGTGACTTCGCCGAGGCCAAGCCTCATATAGTGGCCAAATCCCAGCTCATACTGGCTCAGAGCCACCACAGCGCCGTCGGCTGCCGCGCGGCAGGGTGTACCAACCGCAGCGCGAAGGTCCACACCGCGATGCGTGACGCCGGCTAGGCGCGGATCATCGCTGGTGGCGCCAAAAGGCCAGGTGATGATCATGTCATCCAGCGGAGCCTGTAGCTGCATGGCAACTCCCTGCTAGAGCGTGTCTGCTCGCTCCAGCCACATGATGCGTGGCCTGTCTGAATCGGTGGCCGGCTCCTCTGGATTCCAGTCTGCCTCGATCACGATCTGGGTAAAGCGCTGCTTCTTATCGTCTTCCTGATCGGCCTCTATCAGAGCCTGCGTCACTCTGACCATCGGCGTGGTCATTGCGCTACCCTACCATATCCCACAACACCGATGCTGACATCGCCGGTGGTGGCCGTATCCGCAGTGAACTGGATCTTGCGGACACCATACGCGTGGGTCAGCACAAACGTGCAGCTCACGTCGGTATTCGGCGGATCCTTCTCCCACTTGGTCGAGGGATCGTTCTCCTCATACAAGTCGGCCAGGTAGTCTTCATCATCTGTTGGCGCTACGGCAGCCGTCAATGTCGTATCAGCATCGAAGCCATCACAGGAAGGAATCACCACGCGTACCATCTTGTAGGTGGCGCCCAGATCCACAACGGCCGTCTGGCTCTCCCCGCTGGCAATCTGCCTTTCGACGATCTCAGACAGCGCATCATCGACAACTGCCACCTCGCCATCGATCGCGACCGCGGGATCGTCGCCGAGGCTTACCACCTCAGCATGAGTCCCGTCTCCCATGTCCTTATAGCGCTTCTGGATTACTCCTCGAAGCGTGCTCAGAAAGTCCGCCATCCTACACCGCCTTTGTACCCTTCACATAGAACCAAGCCGTTCCATCCGTCCAACACAGATAGCAGTCCGTCGCAGCTCCATTGTCATCGAGCACGCCGACAAAGCCCTCGCCCAGCGTGCCAGGAGCCCCGAACGCGGCGTCCAGCTCCGCATCGCTGGGAGGATCGCTTACATCATCTTCGCTGAATTCCTGCTTGCTATCAGGATCTGCCCATTCGGGCGCTGTCGCCCCCGCGTTCACGGTGAGAAGCTGGCCAGCCGTCCCGATGGCGAGCCGGCCGGCCGCGCCACTTGCCCCTCCCGTGATCACGTCACCTTGCGTTGTCATCGGATTCGAAAAGGCGTCCTGATCGTACTCATCCCATGTGGCGCCATTGTCGCGGTACGTCCGCTTGGTGTCCGTGGCATAGAACAGACGCCCCGCAACGCCGGCAGCCGGCCGGTTGGCAAACGTATCCCGCCGAATCACATCGTCCAGTTTTGCCATCAGTCCTCCGTTTCTACCATCACCACATCGCCATCTGCGAAGACCAGCTCTGGGCTGGAAGCATCGCCGTTGGTTAGCGGCTCCCACACATGCGTTACCACGCTACTCGGCTGCCACTCGCTTGCCCCCATATTCCATAGCAAGACGTCTTCGTCATCAGGGGCTGCTGCAGAAACATCGTCGAGATCATCTACGGTCGTGCTGTGAGGATTGGCCGCCCCTTCATGGGCATCGAGCTCTGCTTGCGTCGCGACGTCCGTGGCTACCAGCTTGTCGCCGTCACTGACGGCAGCCTCTCCGTCAGCCATGGGCCAGGGGTTGTGATACCTTGGCTCCTCATCATTGAGATCGCTGGCATGCTTCTCGGGATAGTCGTCAACCTCCCAGGCCGAGCGATCACCAGCAACCGGGATGCCGCGAGCGTCTCCTTTGTATTCGGGCATCGCCACGCCGTTGGTGAAGACGCCGGTAACAGCTCCAACATCTACCTCGACGAGGACCTGAGTGAACCGCTGCGCCCGGTCTTCCAGATGCTCAGATTCCAGCAAAAGCTG
>CAYOBT010000428.1:0-2736 GCA_964402205.1 uncultured Anaerolineales bacterium | reverse complement strand
TGTCCCGCAATGGCAAGGTTGTCGCGTACAGAGATCCCGCGCATGGTCCCCCCCCGAAGCTTGGCGCCTCGCCAACGACTAGGGCGTCCCGCCAAATCCGGAGCGCATCATCTCTCGGAACTGCTCCCGGTAGGAGCTGCTCCGTTTGATCACAAGGTCCCCCTCTTCCAACCCAGAGATGACCTCGCTAACGAGATCGTTGTATCGCCCCGTCTCGATGACCACGAGCTCGTTGCCCGCAACGGTATGGCGGATGACGTACTTTTGCTCAGTCTCCTCATCCACGATGATGGCACTATTCGGCACGGTCAGGCGGTCCTCGAACCTATCGGTGACCACCTTGGCACTCACGGAAAGCCCCTCACGCAAAGGCACGTCGCACTCGGTGATATCCACGCGTACCTTGTACGAGATGATGCCGGAATCGGCGTCCGGTAGGGGCGCGATATAGGCCACCTCGCCCTGGGCCTCAGCATCCAAGTAGGCGTCAAAGGTGAGCTCTACAGGCTGGCCCTCGGCGATTCGGCCGATATCGGCCTCGTCGATGGCCAGATCGATGTGGTAGCGGGCATCATCCACCAACGTGATGACTGGCTGGCTAGCCTCGACCAGATCGCCCATCTGGATGTCCACGCGAGCAACCAGCCCAGCGTAGGGGGCCCGTAGGCAAGCCTCATCGAGATTCAGCTGCGCCTCCTCCAGAGCCGCTCGCGCCTGCGCCACTTGGGCTTCGAGGACGAGGATGTCCTCCTCACGCGTGCCGGCCTTGAGCAGATCCCGTTGCGCCTCGGCCTGCTGCAATTGGGCCTGTGCCACATCCACCTTGGCACGAGTCTGCGCCAGATTCCCCCGCGCCACCTCCAGTGCGGCCGTTGCCTGGCCGAGTTGGGCCTCGGCAACGGCGATATCCTCGGTGCGAGCGCCAGCTTGTGCCTCTGAAAGACGTAGCTCCGAGATAGCGAGTTGAGACTCGCTCGCAGCAACCCGCCCTTGGGCTGCCTCATAGTCGGCATCGCTGTACAGGGAAGAACCGAGGGCATCGCGCTGAGCCTGCTGGCTCCAGAGCTCGTTGCGAGCCAACTCCACCTGGCGCTCGAGGATCTGGAGCTCGAGCTCTGTCGCGCCCGCGCGAAGTTTGGCCAGGCTTGCCGACGCCGCAGCGACTCCGCCCTCCGCCGAGGAGGCCTGCGCCACCGCACTCTGTACAGCGGCCTCCGCTGAGCGCACACCTGCCTCTGCGATGGCCACCGCCGCCTCCGCAGCAGCCAGCTCTTCGGCACGGGACCCCGCTTCTGCCTTGGCAAGCTGCGCCTCGGCGCTCCGTAGGTCCGCCTCCGCTCGTCCCACAGCCTTCTGAGCGTCAAACGTCTCCAAGCAGGCGAGCTGAGCTCCCTCCTCTACCCGTTGCCCCTCTACGACGGCTATCTGGGCGACGCGTCCTCGGTACTTGAAACGGAGCGTGGCGCTAGAAGCCACGCGGGCGTTGCCTCCGGCCGTCAGGTCGAGGGCGATGGCACCACGCTGGACAGCAACAAGCTCCCCTTCCGACGTGGAATCGCCTTCGCCGGGGCGCTGGCCAAAGTACCAATACCCAGCTCCTGCCAGCGCTATTGCGATCACTACGCCCAAGACGAGAAGGGGCCGCTTGCCCATGGGAATCTCCTCCAGCCGGGTACCTGCGACAGAGCATGTAGCCTAGTCATCGACGAGACCGGTGTTCGGCCGTCAGGATGGCTCAATAGGCGAGCATTCTACCCACACGCAGCCCATCCGTCAACACTGTGTAAAGAAACGCGCCCAACCAACCCGCCTGCGCCCACGCTAGGTTGCTTGCGCCCTCAGCCCGAGCGTGTTACCCTCCTGTCCGTAAACATTGCGTAAAGAAAGGTCGCGAGGTAGCACGCGTGCCGACGAGCAATAGCAGACGGAGCATCATTGGCGGCAAGTTTGGCTTGCCCATGACGATCAGCATGGCAGACCAATCGCCATCCTTCCTGGAAGGCAACCCCATCCTGCTTGCCAATGCACGTTCTGGCATCCGTCTCGCCGTTGAGCACTCGCGCCCCCCCACTGTGTGGCTGCCTTCTTACTGCTGCGGGACGATGGTTGCAGGGGCAGATGTCCCAGGGACATCCATTCGCTTCTATGCGGTAGATGAGCATCTGACCACCCAGGGCGAGGAGATGCTCTCCTCTGTGGATCCCGGTGACCTGGCCATCCTCGTCGACTATTTCGGCTTTGCGACCGATGCGGGCTTGATGGCCGCGCTCATGCAAGCAGGCGTTCTCGTGCTACATGATAGAAGCCAAGCTCTACTCTCAGACAGCCCCAAAGTGGTTGCCGACTTTGTCCTCTACAGCCCGAGAAAGCTCATCGGAGTCGCCGATGGCGGCATCCTGCACGCCAGGCGTCGCATAGACCGTGACGGCCTCGCGCCCATCCCTGCCGACTGCTTCGGGCCACTCTTTGCCGCCGTGCTGCAACGGCGCGACTTTGATATCGGTGCCGGCGATCGTCAGTGGCGGGCGCTCTTTGCCCAAGGCCAGGCTCACATGCCTATCGGACGCTATGCCATGAGCGATCTCTCCTCGAGTCTCCTCCATCGCGCATTCGACTATGAGGCCATCGCCCGGCGCCGCAGGGTCAACTATGAGACGCTCTCCGCGCGACTAGCACGGGTAGCGCTGCTGCCCGACCTGGAACCTGGCAGCGTGCCGCTTGGATTCCCCGTCATAG
>CAYOBT010000427.1:0-2738 GCA_964402205.1 uncultured Anaerolineales bacterium | reverse complement strand
ATGACCGGCAGCACAAAGGATGCTCGGTAGAAGTGAACAAAGTTAGGGACAGACAGAATCACGCTGGATCGAGCGACGCGATCCAGCTCGCGCAGACAGGGTTCCAGTGCATCGAACGGCAGGTGCTCAAGCACCTGGAAACAGAGCACCGTGTCGAACGCATCTTCCAGGAACGCCAGATCGGTCACGGACCCGACCACGTCCGGCTGGAGACGCGGATCGATATCCAGCGTCGTTACGCGGATGCCGTTTGCGCGGAGCACGTGCGAGACGATGCCGCTTCCTGGCCCGATCTCTAGGACAGACGACGGCGCGGACTGGAGTGCCTCTTTGATCTGGTAGGCGTAGGTCGCCATGCGGTCGGGTGAGAGATAGTCGGGGTGGATGTACTTGGCAGCATCTGGGACTTGGACGCCTCTAGGGAGCCGCATGGTTGTCACTTGTACCCCATCTGTCGCATCATCTGGCCGGCAAACATGCCGAATTGCTCCTCCTCGGAGGGGCCCCATACTGGAGCGTTGAGCCCCTTGGGGCTTGGGGCGTCGTCTGGCTTGGTCTCGGCGAGTGCGAGCATCTGTGTGATCAGCGATGCGTCCGGCTCTGCGCCCGCAAAGCGCAGGAGCTCGGCCAGCGCCTCCGCTCCCAGATCCTCGACGCGCAGGCGTATCCTGCGCGATTCCGGGATCGCGGCGAGATCCCGGAGGCACACCCGGTTGACCTCTGCCCACAGCCACGCCATCTTGGCTACACGCGTGCGGCACTGCCGCGGCGGCCTGAGGCGGTGATCCGTCGAGGAGTCTCCGAGATCCACTTCCGGCAAGCGATGCCGCAGCCACGCCGTCATGCGCTGCTTGAGAGGCATCTTGCCGTACCACGTAGGTCGACGGATACCCGACTGAACGAACGCGCGCCCATTCCGGACGAGATGCACAAACTTGGCTCCCCAGAGGCCGTCGAGGATAGGAATCAGGTGTGATAAAAAGTGCGAGCTCTCCAGATAGATCAAGCCATTCGAGGCCCGTGTCTCCCTGATCAGCCACCATCGTTTGCGCCAGACGGACTCGGTCAGCGATGCTGGATGCCACGGATCCCGACCCGACCAGACGAGATAGGCCTCTGCGTTGAGCAGCGGCCTGGGCTCATGGTAGGCGCCAATCATGGGCGAAAGGGCAAGGACGCGTGCGAGCATGGCCGACCCCGATCGCCCAGGCGAAAGGACAAAGACGGGAGCGCGCCCTCGTTCTGGTTGGCTACTAGCTATGATGGACCTCCCCTCTTTTCGCAAAGCATCGGACCCGCATCTTGGCGGCGAACGCCAGACCCTGGCGCCGAGCCAGTCGAAGGGCGTTCTTTGCCATACGACCAGTGGCGCTCTCTGGAAGGAGCATCAGGTAGGCGGCAACACTCGCCGCGAACGCCGCGCCGCCCACAAAGAGAGTGGCCAGGGATGGCCACTGTGTGGCGCGGCCCAGAGCGCGTACGGCAACGCAGACGGCGAGCGAAGTACCGCCGAGGAGCGAACCAGGACGCAGCGCCCGCCAGACGGCGCTCGGTGCCACGCGAGTGATCCGCATCGCTCTCCAGGTGATCAGAACGAGCATGACAACGATGGCCACAGACAACGCTGCGGCGGCTCCGGCGAGCCCGTAGCGACTCCCCAGCCACCACGTCAGGCCGGTGGTGACGATGCCGTACGCGCCTTGGGCGGCCGTGAGCCAGCCCACCGCGCCTTCTGCGCGAAGCAGCGCCGCCTGCAGGTTGTAGGCTGCGCGCGCAAACAGCACCAGGCCCAGCACCTGCACGACAATGGCGGCGCCGGCCCATACGGGCCCCAGCAACCCAAGGACGATGCTGTCGGCAAGAACCACAGCGAAAGCCGAGATGGGCACTGCTGCCAGCGCGCTCGCCTCTAGAATGCGCAAGTGGAGCCACTCTAGCCCCCCGGCACTGGCTCGCATGCGGCAAGCTGTGGGATAGAGAGCATAGGACGCGCTTTGGAAGACCTGTGAGAAAGGAGCAAAGGCGATCGCGATGCCACGATTGTAGAGGCCAAGGTCCGAAATGCCTAGGACGATGCCGCCCACCGCCGAGCTTCCGCGGATAGCGATCCAGTTGAGTAGACCGGCCGCAGCGATGCCGGCGCCAAAGACCAAGAGGGATCGTGCCCGGCGCCTGTCCAGCGATGGCCTCACGCTGTGCCGTGCAAAGCCATAGGCGACCGCGCTCCGCAGCATGTTCGCCGCGATGAGCCCTGCCACGAGCGCGGATGCGCCGTACCCAAGACCTGCCAAGGTCAGCGAGACCGCCGCGTTGCCAAGCAGGGCGCCGCCTGTCTCCGCGATAGCGAGCTCGCGGAAGCGCAAGTCCCGAAGCAGCAAGCCGCGTGCGGTTGCACCTGCACCTTGGGCCAGCACTGCGAGAGTTCCCCACCGCAGGAGGGGTGGCAGCGCGGGCTCGTGCATGAGCGGCAGTGTGACATCTGCACCGAGCCATAGCGCCATGGCCACGAGTGCGCTTGCCACGGTGCTAGTCGTGAACGCAACGCGCACATCATCGCGCTCGATGCTCGCGGCCTGGACGACTGCCTGCTCCATCCCGAAGCCGCCTACGGTGTCGCCGAGCATCACGAACACGTTGACGAGGGTGTATAGACCATACGCTTCCGGAGCGACGAGGCGCGCAAGCGCGATCCCTACCAGGAACTGCACGAAACTCCCCGTGAGGGTGGCGCCCATGCG
>CAYOBT010000426.1:0-2738 GCA_964402205.1 uncultured Anaerolineales bacterium | reverse complement strand
ACGACGGCTCACCAGAACGCCTCAAAGCCGTCCCCTTCTGTCCCCAGCTCGCCAAGGCACAGCTCTGAACCCACCGACTCGCCCTCCCGCGACACTCCCCACCGCTGCATGCTCGCCAGCTCGTACACGCACAGATACACTCGAAGGGGCTCTGACTCACGATCCGGCACGACGACGGATCGGCGGTCCAGGAACTCGTCGCCTGCCTCCCAGAGTGACGTAGGTAACCGGTCTTCCCCCAAGGGGCCGTCGTCCTGAGCCACCACCTCGCCGGCAGCATCCCGTACCTGCAGCGATACGTGCAGGTTTGCCTGCAGATTCACCTCGGCTCGCCAGCCTGATCGCACAACGATGGCACCGTGCGCGTACTCTCCAGCAAGGCCCCGCAACGTTAGGCCATCGCCAACCGTGTACCTCACGGCCGAAAGGCCCGAGAGATCGTCATTCGCACCCCTGAGCTTTGCAGGTCCCAAGCGAAGGCTGCGCCCAATCCGACCGAGACCCTCTTGGAACACTGCCAGCGGCGATTCAGCATCCCATCGCGGATAGAGGCTTACGTCCAGCCAAAGTTGCTGATGTCGTTCCTCGGCCACGCCCTCAGGAATGCTCATGGACAGCTCGTCCAGATACAGGCCTGGTTCCCATGTGTCGGTTGCCAACGATCCGTTGCCGGGAAAGCGGGTTACCTCCGCAAGCAAACGCCCCTCCCCGTCGCGTAGCTTGGCCGAAAGCACTAACGGAGTCCACGTCGGCTTGAGGGCACGCCACACGAGCTCACTCCTGAAGGTGTCTCCCGGGTCCACCGCCAAAGTGACCACGCGCCAGCCCACCAAATCGATCGATTGGCCGAAGCGGTACTGCGACGAGGGGATGGCAGCCAGGTCAACCGACGTGGGGACACGTGGATAGGCATAGGCCGGCTGGATCACGCATAGAGGCGTGACACTCACCAGCGCAATCATGGCACCCACGGGGACCGCGGATAGCCAGTGGAGGGCAAGCCGCTCGCCCAGGCTCGACCAGCCCAACCCAAGGAGCAGCGCGAGCGCCGGCAGGCTCGGCAGTAGGTAGCGTCCCTGCACGTGCGTCCAGCCACGAAGCGCCCAAAGCACTTGGGGCACAACGACCGCGGCCATCACCATCAGGCACGCCAGCATCACGGCAGTCACTTGGTCAGATGGCCGTCGCTCTGATGCCCAAGCGATCATTCCAGCCAAAGGCGGCATCACGATCGCTACCGCTGCCCCATAGACCCAGTCGGGATAGGCTACGTTGTTCTGGCCAAAGCCCGCCCAGAAGGTACGTAGCGCATGCAGCCACGATCCTGCTTCCAGACCAGATCTGCCCGCGACATCGGGCCCGTCTCGACCTGCCAGCAGGTCACCGAGAGTGCTCCATGGCCCGCCTATCAGCCTGCCGGTTGCTTGCACATTGCGCAGATACCACCACGCCGCCAGCACGATGGCAATTCCCAGAGCCGCCACGAGCCCAGATAGCCACAAATCGCCCAGGCGGCGTCTGCTGCCTATTGCCAGGCCGAGGGCCCCCACAGCGAGAATCGGCAACCCGTTGGTCTTGGCCAGAGCCAGCATACCCATGCCCAGCGCCAACCATACGCCAGACCTGACCGTCTCGTATCCCCGCAGCCATAGCACCAGGCCATAGAGCATCACGGAAGATGCCAACATGGCAGCGATATCGTTGTTGACAACCGCGGTGCTAAATCGGAACTGAGGCCACGCTGCCACAAACAGTGCGGCACTCCACCGCATGAGCGCGCGTTGAGGCCAAAGGGCGCGTGCGCTTGCGTACACAAGGAGCACCACGATCGCTCCCAGAAGGACAGAGACCCACCGCGCCAGATGCACGCCCAGCACATCGCCGCGATAGGGCCATGCCTCCGATGACGGATGGTGGATCGCCACATTGTGACCGCCTTGGGCATCGGCGTAGCCTACGTAGGGATTGGCTCGGTAGGCAAGCGATTCCTCTAGCGGCAAAGCCATGACCGGAACAGCTGCCAGCAGATAGTACAGAGGCGGCTGGTGCGTCTCGTCCATGATAGGAGCCGTTGTCGCGCCCGGAGGAGGCAGCCGCCTCTCTGTGGCTATGTAGCGCACCTTGGCATAGTGTCCGATCTCATCATGGGCCTCCCAGATCGGGATCACCACGCTATAGTAGACACCCAGCACCAAATGGCAGACTAGGAGCAGGGCCACCCACCAGCGTTCTCTATGGTGCACGTGATGCCGGGGATTGCTACACACGTCGGGCTCCAGATGGTACTAGTAGAGTCATCATGCTATGGTACCAGCAAGCTTGTCAGCGAGCAATGAGTGGGACCGTGAGACGCTGTCTATCCGCCTAGGCTTGACAGATCACCTTGCGCCCGACGATACTGCTCGGCAATGAACCGTCCATCCTCGGAGAGAGTCGCATGGAGCAGAATGACTCCGCTATCGTCCCGCTAGCGTCCACCTATGGTCAAGACAAGGCAACGCTTGCGAGCCAAGCGAAACGTTACAAGGAAAACCTCACCCGATTCGCAGAGATCTATGGACCGGGAGAGGTCCTAGTGTTCCGTGCGCCTGGTAGAGTCAATCTGATCGGCGAGCACACCGACTATAATCAAGGGTATGTGCTCCCGACGGCACTGGACAAGGACGTGCTCTTGCTCTGTCGCCCACGAAAAGACCAGCTCGTGCGCCTGCGCAACGCTGAGGATTCGTATCCCGCAC
>CAYOBT010000425.1:0-2753 GCA_964402205.1 uncultured Anaerolineales bacterium | reverse complement strand
AGCTGGGGCATGGGAGCTGCCGCTGCGATGAGATCCGTATCATCGAGGCCGAGCTTGTAGCGACCGGGGTAGTGCGTCTCGGGGCAGCCGGCGTAGCACTGGTCGATATCGAGCGTCGCCAAGGGGGCCACGCAGCAAGATGGGGCCGATAGGGCGATACGGTTGTCAAGCAGAGCCGCGAGCATAGTCGTGTTCCCCCCGCCAGAGCACCCGGTGGCGATGGCGCCGCCTCGCCAGTCCACGTCGTCGCGTGTCTCGAGATAGTCCAGGCAGCGTAGGGCGTCTGCCACAAAATAGCGCGCCGAGGTCTCTCCCACCAGGTAGGGCCGCACGCCGTCGACAAAGTGGTCGTTGCCCGTGCGCTTTTCTCCAGAGACGCCGGGGGGATCGTAGGTGACGACCAGGTACCCCGAGCGCGCAAGTAGTTGGGCGGGCAGCTGGTAACTGGCGAACTGCTTGCCCGAGTGCCCGACCGAGAGCACCACCGGAGTATAGGGGCCATCGGTCTCGGTGGGGACATAGACGGTGGCGTTGACCTCCCATCCTGGCCAGGAGCAGAACAGGACATTCTCCAGCGCATAGCCGTCGCGCTCGTGGCGGCTGACGAGACGCGGCTGGAGGGGATCGGCGTCGGGTCCTATGGGCAACGGCCCGATGACGCTGCGCAGGGCGGCGCGAATCGTCTCACCATAGATCGCAGCATCCTTGGCATCGGTCACGGCGCGTCGACGCTCGGCGGCCTGCTCCATGTATCCTAGCGCGCGGGCCACCAGGTGATGCCTGAGCATGTCGCGGAGGTCCAGATCAACGGGGACGGGGCCTTGGCTCAACATTGGGGCTGCTCCTCATCAGAGAGCACGGCAACGGTTCCGACCGCCCGTGCCCCTACCATACTAGAGTGTCTGCTGCTCATACCAGCCGTACCGCCGAAAGGCGGCGCACATGGCCGCGATCTTTTCCGGTGTGTGGTGGACCGCTTCGGGGCTGCTGTACGCCATGCTGATGAGACCGCCTCGGTGGCCACCGAGGGTGCGGATCATGCGCTGGACGTACGCCTCGATCTCCTCGACGCTGCCGTTCACCATGCTGTTTTGGATGTCCACGGGGCACCAGAAGGCAACCCGCCCACCGACGGCCGCGTCGATGGCTTCTAGGCCCATGTTCTCCTGTTGGTCCATCTGCATGACGTTGACGCCCCAGTCGGCCAGGGTGGGCAGTAGGTCCAGGATGTGGCCGCAGGAATGCAGCCAGACGTCCATGCCGAGGGCGTGGGCCAGGGCCCAGTTGCGGCGATAGTGGGGGCCAAAGAACTCCTCGATCATGCTGGGGCGCACCATGAGGCCGTGCTGGAGACCCCAGTCGTCATACCCCATGACGCCGTCGCAGCCCCGCTCGGCCAGCAGCCGAATGGAGATGCGCTGGGCCTCGGCGAGGCGACCGATGAGCGCCTTCAGGTCGTCGGGATGCTCGCGGTAGGCGAGGAACATCTGCTCGAGCCCCATGATGTTGTGGGTCCCCTCGTTAAGCGACGACGCCGGCATGACGCCCAGAGCGTAGCGCGGGTTGTCGCTGGCGTCGTTCTCGGCGATCTGCTCGCCGATGCGATCCAGGTAGCGCGGGTTGTTCACGTCTGGGAGCTGATACTCGCCTTGCCGTGTGATGTCGGAGATAGGCCACTCGACGGCCTCGCCAAAGGTTTCGTCGCTGGCGCGTTCCCAGACCACGCCCCAGGCGTCGGTGCGGGCCTCGAAACGAGGAGGGCGGCCATCTACGTGATGCCAATGGCGCTGGTCGGGGGGACGGTCGGGCCAGAGCCAGAGCACGTCGTTCTGTTGGCCGTCGGGTAGGTGGTGCGGGATGTGGTCCGGTCCGCGAAAGTGAATAGCTCGCTGGACACGCTCTCGCGACGTCATGGACGCCTTCATTGCGGATCCTCCTCGGCAGAGCTGGCGCCAAACGGTGGTAGCAGGTTGAGCATCCTCGCGGCGAGGATGGCTGCGGGCGGGTTGGTGGCGGTGCGTCCTGCCAGGTCGGCCTGGCAGAGGCGAACGACGCCAGCGCCAACGATGCGCTCGCCTGCCGCCAAGGCGGGGTGCCATGCGCCCGACCAGTCGCCGTTGCCACTGCTGAGAATCGGCGTCCAGGCAGTCCCCTCAAAGGTGGCATGAAGCAATGGCATCACCATGGTGGCATCGGCTTCGTACCAGAAGCGGACGTCATGCGGCAGGAGATCCGCCACGAGAGGGTGTCCCGTGGCGCGCGAGGCAAAGTGGCGCGCGTTCATCCCGCAGGCCGTCACAGTCGCGAGGCTGCCCAGCACGTCGTGCTCACCCGGGGGCAGCCCCAGCGTGAGCACCGTCGCGCCCCTCTTGACGGCCTCGCCCAGCATGTCGCGGTGCTTGGCCAGGGCTACCTCATCGCCGACTAGGTAGCTCGCGTCGTCCGACTCCAACGCATGTCGATGCGCGGCCAGGGGGTTGAGCCCAAGCTCGCGGGCAAGGCGGTAGGCGCGGTCGCCCGTCTCGTCCAGCGCGACGATAGCTCGGCGGAGTAATTCTGGCTTGGGAAAGACGTCGAGCGCCAGGTGCGCGTCGTGCAGCGCGGTGCCGGCTGCGTCCACTAGGGCGAGACGGACGGTGACCTCACTGCGGCGATCAACGTCGGGGAGTTCGAGGCGCAGCCAGCCCTGGAACGCGCTGTCGCAGGGCGCCACGCGAGCCTCTCGCTCGCCACTGGCCAGTACCTTGCCGGCA
>CAYOBT010000424.1:0-2753 GCA_964402205.1 uncultured Anaerolineales bacterium | reverse complement strand
TGAAGACATAGTCGCGCGCTAGGCTCAGCGAGTACCGGGGTATCTCCCAGTGATTGGACAGCGTCTTTGCGCCGGGCAAGCCCATCGAGGCTATGGCATACACGAGCCCAGTCTCAGCCAGCGCGGCCATCAGAGTGACACCGATCAGGGCAAGCAGGCGTCGCCTGAAGGGCTGCTTTCGTGTCGCTTGCCAGGCGAGCCATAGTAGTCCTGCCGTCACGGACGCTGCCCAAGCTCCCCGCGACGCGCTTATCACGACACCAAAGGCCACGATCCCGGCACTGATCAGCCACATGACTGTCAAGGCGCTCTGCCATGGGCGTCGACGCTTCCCGGCCGAATGATGACCGTACGACATGGCAACCAGCGGAACGGCAAAGGGTAGCAGCATGGCCAGCATGCCGCCGGCCCAGTTTGGGTTCACGATAGGCCATTCCGGATTGGGGAGGATGCTAGCCACCTGTCTGCTGATGATCGCGAGGGAAAGCACCTTTACCTCATAGTGATCCCAGGGGCTGCTGCCGAGAAAGGAGATCGTCAACCAAGAGGCCAACACCGCCAGGAAGACCAGCACGGCATACCGCTGGCCGGGCTTTGAGGCGCGTGCGATGGCCCAGAAGAGGCCTGCGCCACACAGGATCATCCCCAGCTTCTGCAACGCAGGGACGGGCTCGTACGCAATCCAGGCGCCGGTGCCAGCCGATAGCACGAATAGCCCAACGGGAAGGGCGAGCGGCGGGATTTGCCGTGAGCGTTGTCCCATGATCCAGCCAGTTGCCCACAGCAGCGCCAGCAACGCCATGAGACAGGGCCCAACAATGGACGCCATCTCACCGGCCTGATCTCCCGCTGCAAAGACGGCTGCCGTCGCCAGCAGGGCCAGAGGAAGCTCGGCCCCTGCTAGGCCACGTGCCACGCGGGATGCTTCAGCTTGCTGCGCAGTCGTAGCCATCATCTACCCTCTCGCCCAGCCCAGGCTCTCGAGCCCGATCTCGAGGGCGCTGGGGATCAGTGACGGGCTCGCCATCAGCATCTTGAGATAGGTCCACATGGGCCCTGGCCGCAAGGCCCACTCGCGGAACGCCCGCCGCGTCCAACCCACCAGTTCTTCCGCCGTGAGGTTGGGGTAGTCGAGTACGGTGGAGCGATCCATGTCCACCGCCTCCCACTTGGTGCCTGGACGGAACCAACCGTTTTCCACGACCTCGAAGAACAGCGGCGTGCCCGGATGTGGGGCGGCGATGTGAAACAGCGCCAGGTCCAGCGGCAGACGTTTGGCCAAGTCGATCGTGCGCCGGATAGAGTCGGTGGTCTCTCCGGGCAGCCCAATGATGAAATAGCCCCAGTTCTTGATGCCGGCCTCGCGGGACCATGTGAGCGCGCTTTCGATGGCCTCGAGTGTGGTGCCCTTGCGCATTCGCCGCAGCATCGCCTCGTCGCCGGATTCGATGCCCCAAGAGATCATCCAGCATCCGGCCTGGGCCATGCTGCGGAGCATCTCGGCGTCGCAAAAGTCCACCCGGCTGTTGCAGGTCCATCGAATAGGGCGGTTGCGCTCCACCAGCCCTTGGCAGATGCCCATGACATGGTCGCGGTTGACGGTGAACAGATCGGCATACATGTGTACGTCTCGCACGCCTAGGCGATTCACCTGATCGATCTCGGCCAGCACGTTTGCGGGCGAGCGGAACCGAACCGATTCGCCGTAGGAGACGTGCTTGATGCAAAAGCGGCACCTGCCGGGGCAGCCGCGACTGGTGACCACAAAGGTGTAAGGCCCTCCCACCAAAGGCGCCCGATAGCGATCCAGCGGCAGCAGGTCGTGTCGCGGTAGGGGCAGGTCGTCCAGATCGGCGATCAGGGGGCGCTCGGCATTGACGATCAGTCGGCCCTCTCGTCGCCAGGCCAGCCCCTTGATGCGCGCGAGCTGGTCCTCCAGTGAGCCGCCACCCGTCCACGCCGGTTGCCACGGATTTCCATGCGGCGCCGGATCCGAGTCGGTGTACATACGCAGCAGCCGTGCGGAGAGGTCCGCGTCCACATTTGGCCACCAATCCGCTTCCGAGGCCAGAGAGCCGGCCGTAGACGAGCACCGCCGCTCTAGCGTGTCCACGAGCTCGCGCAGCGTTAGCTCTGGTTCGCCCCGCAGGACATAGTCCAGCGCGGGGAAGTCACGCATGGTGGCCTCAGGCAGAGGCGTCACATGGGTGCCAAAGGCTATCGTCACGGCGCCGAGCGCCTTGGCCCGAAACACGCCGTACATGTCGTTATCGAGCGTTGGTGCCGTGACTTGCGTGACATAGTAGCGCGCCCGATGCTCCTCGAGAATCCGGATGAACGCATCCCAGGTCATCCGATGGGGAATAGCGTCTACTACAGCCAAGTCGCGATCGGGAAAGAGGGCTGCCATCTGTGCTAAGCTGACCTGCGGCCAGATCATGCCCTCGCGAGAGCGCCTTCCTACGCGATGCTGCGAGCGGATCCAGATGTCGCCGTCTGGCGCTGGCGGGTTGACCAGCAGCAAGTCCGTCCTGCCCTTGTCACCAGCAGCGTCATAGGTCTGCAGCACGGCCGAATCGGCCAACGGCGCTGGAGAGCGGGTTAGCACTTGGGTGATGCGTACGCCGCGGTTCGTGGAGATTCGCGGGGCCATCAGGACACCAGTCCCTGGTCGGTTTGGACGTGGAGTCGGCGATCTCGCAGCTCGTCCAGAACGCGGATGATCACCCAAAAGAGGCCAAGCTGCGCACCGA
>CAYOBT010000423.1:0-2761 GCA_964402205.1 uncultured Anaerolineales bacterium | reverse complement strand
CCTGGGGCAGGCGATGCCAGCTGCGACCACCACTGGGACGACGTAAAAGGGCGTGAGCGAGTTCGCCGGCGAAAACCCATAGTGGACAAGGACGACGGCGAGCAATCCAAGGACAAGGACTGGCCCGGCCCATGCCGGTCGCAAGCCGCTGGCTCGCCAGGCCCCGATGCCGACGGCCAGCATCCCAAAGCACGGGACATAGTCCAGCCAGGTGATGGTGTCGCCGGCATCAAAGCGGACCCGCACAGCCACGAGCCATACCAACCCGAGCACAAGCGACGCTGTAATCAGAACCTGGCGCGAAGCTTCGCGCAGATCGGCCTCAAGGCTCTCGATCTGTCCGCTGCTACCATCGGGAACTTGGTTTGGGTCCATACTGGTCCTGCTTTGCTTTGCTTACACAGCGCTTCAGTTCGCGGGAACGCCCTTGACGATCAAGGGCGCCTACTAGGCCCTCCCGCCTGCTCTGCGACGTGTCTTGAGACCACCCCAGGTTGCGAACAGGCCATCACACTCGCTATTGTAGCATAGCTGGCAACTCTACGATGGGCGAGCACGTCCGCCGCTCACTGAGCGCACGCAGCGATAGAGATGCTCGATCGCAAGTTGACATCAGGCGCAGTTTCCCTAGAATAGGGAGGCGCTTGGCTGTGGCGCATCTAGTGCCAAGCCGTATGGGCCGCTAGCTCAATTGGCAGAGCAACTGACTCTTAATCAGTCGGTTCCAGGTTCGACTCCTGGGCGGCTCACAGGGGACGGGGCTGACGGCGCTCTGCGCGCGTGAGCCTTGGGATCCGGACGACTCGCTGGGTCCTAGCCGCACGCTGATCATTCACGCAGCAGGGCCGGCACCCTGGCTGGGAATGGGGAAGTGTCGGAACTGGCAGACGAGCGTGACTTAGGATCACGTGGAGCAATCCGTGAGAGTTCAAATCTCTCCTTCCCCACCTATGCGAGCGGAAGTGGCTCAGTGGTAGAGCATCTCCTTGCCAAGGAGAGGGTCGCGGGTTCGAATCCCGTCTTCCGCTCTGGGTCCGAAGCCCAGCGCCCGGCGCTGGGGATCAAGGCTGGTTCACGGGCTCGGCCCGGGAGCCAGCGTTTTGGTGTGCCTAGCCGCCCAATCGTAAGGAGCTGACGTTGAAGGTCTCCACAGAGCCCATCGCTGACCGCGAAGTCGAACTCACCATCGAGCCAGAGCCAGAAGTCGTGCGGCGCGCCATGCGGCAGGCTGCCCGTCGCCTGAGCCGCATGCGCCCTGTCGCCGGCTACCGGCCTGGCAAGGCGCCCTATGTGATGGTCGAGCGCGTGTTCGGGAGGGATGCCATTCTGAACGAGGCCTTGCATCGCTTGGCCCCCGACTTGTACGACAAAGCTCTAGAAGAGGCAGAGCTCGAGCCATATGCCCAAGGCCAGCTCGACATCGAGTCTGAGGATCCGCTCGTTCTCAAGGCGAGCGTGCCGTTGCAGCCGACCGTCACGTTGGGCGATGTGGATGCGCTTTCGATCACTCCGGAGCCTGAAGTGGCAGTCTCTGAGGAGCAAATCGCCGACGAGCTGACGCAACTTCAGCGGGCAAATGCCGAGCTCGAGCCCGTGGAGCGTCCGGCTGAGATGGGCGACGTGGTCGAGGTGACGATCCTGGGGACCGAGGGCGAAGAGACTGTCGTCGATCGCCGAGACGTGCAAGTGATGTTGCAGGAGGATACGCCCCCGCCAGGATTCGCCGAAGCCGTGACGGGGATGAGTGCCGACGAGACGCGCGAGTTCACCCTCACCTATCCCGAGGACTATGAGGAAGAGCGCCTTGCGGGCAAGGCGGTGGCATTCAGCGTTAGCCTAGCTCAGGTGTACGAGATGCTCACGCCTGAGCTCGACGATGACTTGGCCCAGACTGTCGGCGACTATGAGACGATAGACGAGCTCCGAGAGGCTGTTGCGGAGAACCTGAGCCGCCGACTGGAGGCCGATGCCCGCCAACGCGAGGCCGATGCTGCCGTGGAGGAACTGCTGGCAAGTGCCGAGATCGCCTACCCGGCGGCTGCGCTGGACGAAGAGGTACAGTACGAGCTACGGCGTTTCGAGTCGCGTCTTGCCCAGTCGGGGCTCAACCTGAGCACCTATCTCAACATATCCGGCCAGACCATGGAGTCGCTCATGGACGAAGTCCGGCCTGTGGCTGAGGGGCGGCTGAAGCAGCGACTGGTGCTGAACGAGTATGCCCGGGCGCAGTCTCTGTCGGTCAGTAACGACGAGTTGCAGCAAGGCATCTATGAGACGGCAGTGAGCTACGGCGAGCACGCCCAGGAGGTCCTCGAGCAGTTCAACGACCAGCGCAACTTGGTCTCGCTCTACAATGATCTCCTGACGCAGAAAGCATTGCGTCACTTGGTGGCCAAGCTCACGGGGCGGCCGTGGGAAGAGGACACCGACGAGGCCTCAGAAGTCGATGAGGCGGAGGAGCCAACCGAGACCGAGGAGCCGCCGGCAGAGGCAGACGCTGAGCCCGTATCCGCGGACGCCGACGACGTTGATACCGAGCAGGAAGCCTAGCTAGGTGACGGCCGCTGGCAGAGGAGGGTCCATGAGCCCCAATGCGTTGATCCCGATGGTAGTAGAATCGACTGGCAGGGCCGAGCGCGCGTACGATATCTACTCGTTGCTGCTCAAGGAGCGTATCGTGTTCCTAGGGCAAGCGATTGACGACAACGTGGCCAACGTCGTGGTAGCGCAGTTGATGTTCCTGAACTTCGAGAACCACGAG
>CAYOBT010000422.1:0-2778 GCA_964402205.1 uncultured Anaerolineales bacterium | reverse complement strand
CACCGGTTGCCATCTCGACCGAAGTGGCATCGTGCGAGGCCATGATCTTGTGAGCAGGTACGTAGGTCAGCCAGGTTCGCAAGGCCGTATGGAGATGCGCGGGACTCAGGATCGGCAGCCAGCAAGGATCTAGGTAGACGTTTGGCAGCTGTTTGGCGAGCCAGGCTGCTTGGTCAAGGAACGGCCAGCAGTGCAAGAGCACCAGCGACATGCGGGGATAGCGGCGGGCTAGCGGCTCGAGCGGCAGAGGCGCAGAGGCCTGAAGGTTGTGCGTGCCCACGTGGATCTGGTGCGGCCAACCTCGTGCATCGGCCAGCTCGCAGCACGCGTGCACCAGCCAGTCCTCAAAAGCCCGGATCTGTGGCGGCGCGAGTTTGCCTCGGAACTGGACCTCGTCATCACCTCGTGGCAGGAAGCGGAGGTCACGCGTGTAGGCCTGAAGCTGCTTGATGCCGATGGCTCCTCGTTCGGCAGCCGCATCGAACAGCGCTTCCAGGAACTGCCGCCAGCTCCTGGTGTCTACTGGCTCGACGTGCAGCCATTCGGCCAACCGATCACGCCGAGGGCAGTCGGGTTGCCAAAACCCGAGCAACGCATCGATCCGCAGGACAGTGCGTAGGTATGCCTCTTCCTTGATGGCGGCCTCGGTTCGGCCAAAGAAAAACTCGGGCTGCACCGGCCGGATCACGTCGGTGAAGCCAGCGATGGCCATCGCCCGCGGATGCCACGTGTGTAAGTTCTGGTAGGCGGTGGCGATGCGCTCATCCAGCGCGTGTAGCCCGTCGGGATCATCGAGATTGGGGCGGATACCGTAGAGGATATGGAGCCCTTCTGCCAAGCAGGCATAGGTGCCCGTCATGCGCTGTTGCTCGATGGCTGGGCGGATGAGCTCAACGGCCCGAGCTATGTTTGTGGCGGCCAGCTCATGGATGCCAAGACCCGTGGCCTCTTGCGCCAGGCGGTCTGGCGCCCAACCGGCCCCTGCGAGATGTCCCCCAAGGTAGGGATCCAGTAGGATATCAAGCAGCCCCGTTCGCCGGCTCGGCTCGGCCCCCGCCTGCATATCGTTACGGAACCAGCCATGCAGCATCCCCACCGACGCAAGGCTTCCCCAGTGCTCGTGGCCGCAGAACGAAAGCGCCTCGGTCAAGTCCAGCATCGCTTCTCCCTCGGGACACTCGTGGGCGCCACCCAGCTTGCGGTAGTGCCCACACCTCTTCTACCTTGCTCTACTCGTCCGCGACCACGGGATTGCGCAGTGTGCCGATTCCGTCTATCTCCACTTCGACGATATCGCCGGGCCGGAGAAACACCGGTGGCGTGCGGGCGAATCCCACGCCGGATGGGGTGCCCGTGATGATCACGGTGCCTGGCAGCAACGTAAGGCTATGTGCCAGATGCGCGATCAACTCCCGCACAGGGAAGATCAGGTCGTCCGTGTTGCTCTCCTGCATGACTTCCCCGTTCAGCCGTGTGCGGAGGCCTACATTGTCGGGATCAAGATCGGTCTCGATCCATGGGCCAAGAGGCGCAAACGTGTCAAAGGACTTGGCTCGAGCCCACTGGACGTCCAGGCGGCGCTGACAGTCGCGCGCGCTAACGTCGTTGGCGGCGCTGTAGCCCAACACATAGTCGAGCGCGTCCGCTGCTGAGACCTTGTGCGCGCGCTTCCCGATCACGACGGCCAGCTCGCATTCATAGTCGACCTCGTCTGGGGCAACGGCTGGCAGGACGATCGGATCGTTAGGCCCACACAGGGCTGTCGTCGCCTTGATAAAGAGGGCGGGGTGATCCGGCAGATCGTGACCGCTTTCCATCGCATGCAGCCGATAGTTGAGTCCGATGGCCAGGATGTTGGGCGGCTCGACGGGGGCCAAGAGGGTCACATCGTCGAGTGCGTAGGTCTGCGCGGTCAACTCCCAGGTCCCGAAAAGGTCCCCTCCGATGGCTCGGATGGTCTCATTGTCCTCCATGATCCCGTGAGCAACGAGGCCCTGGTCGGAGCGGAAACGTGCGATGCGTGCCATGGCTTTACTCCTACTGTCGTTGCGGATCAGATAGACAAGACAATCTTGGTAGCTTGACGCTCGGCAAGCAGCCTGAAGGCATCATGGATGTTCTCTAGGGGCATGACATGGCTGACCCAATCGGACAGCTCGAGTCTGCCCGCCTGCACCAGCTGTAGCACCTCGTTGTGCACATCCTGTTCCCGCACCGGCAGCGTTACGATGCTGCCGGCGGCATAGCCCTCCCGGACGGCGGGCGGCATCACGTCATCCTCTGGCGCGACGCCATAGTTCCCCACTAGGCCCCCGGGGGCCACAAGGGCCAATGCGCTCTCAAGGGCATCCGAGCTGCCGACCGCCTCGATGACGCGGTCGTATTGCTCGGGTAGGGAGAGCGCTGCGTCTGTCCATACCTCGTCTCCTGCAACATAGGCATCGACTCCCAGGTCCAGAAAGGTCTTGGCCCAGAGAGCGCGTCGTCCATAGACCGCCACGAAGGGTGCCCCCAGGTAGCGGGCCCAAAAGGCAAAGGTCTGGGCGACCGGTCCTGTGCCTACGACGGCGCATGTGGTGTCCGAGCCGACACCGGCAGCCCGGGACGCCGAGAGCGTCTCCTTGAGGGTGATGAGCGCGGTTGCCTCTGTGGGTGGAATCTCTGGCGGGACGATTTGCTGGGCAGCCCACTGGCCGCCTGGCTGTTCGCCAGGATGGTCCTCCTGCCATGCGACGGCATCGGTGACCAGTCCGTACTCGGCCATGCCTCCCCCGGCAG
>CAYOBT010000421.1:0-2779 GCA_964402205.1 uncultured Anaerolineales bacterium | reverse complement strand
GTCTCGCCCTTGGGCGTGATCTTTCCCACCAGGATGTCGCCAGGCCCCACCTCGGCGCCAACGTACACGACCCCCTCTTCGTCCAGGTTGCGTAGCGCATCCTCGCCGACGTTGGGGATGTCGCGCGTGATCTCCTCTGGCCCAAGCTTGGTCTCGCGAGCCTGGACCTCGTGCTTTTCCAAGTGGACAGACGTGAACCGGTCCGTCCGCACCAGGTCCTCGCTCACGAGGATGGCATCCTCATAGTTGCCGCCACCCCAAGACATGAACGCGACCAGCACGTTCTGCCCGAGCGCCAACTCGCCCTGCTCGGTGGAGGACGAATCGGCAATCACATCGCCAACCTCGACCCGCTGGCCACGGTGCACCATGGGCCTCTGATGGATGCAGGTCGACTGGTTTGACCGGTTGAACTGTCGCAGCTTGTAGGTGAGCTCCTGCCCTTCGTCCGTAGTGAGTATGACGCGCTCGCTGTTGACGGACGTCACCTCGCCCTCGTGGAGGGATCGCAGCACCTGCCCCGAATCCAGCGCGGCCTGCTTTTCCATGCCCGTCCCGACGAGGGGCGCCCTCGGCTCCACCAAGGGCACAGCCTGCCTCTGCATGTTCGAGCCCATCAATGCACGGTTAGCATCGTCGTGCTCTAGGAATGGGATCAGCGCCGCCGAAACGCCTACGATCTGCTTCGGCGAGACGTCCATATAGTCGATGTTGTCGGCGCTCTCGATCAGGAAGGTGTCATAGTAGCGCGCAGACACGCGATCGCGCTCGAACTCGCCCACATCATTGAGAGGAGCATTGGCCTGCGCAATGACATAGTGCTCCTCTTCGTCGGCCGAAAGGTAGACCACCTCCTCGGTCACAAAGGGACGCACTCGGAACGTCTCCTCGTCTAGCCCGCCGAGCGTTGTCGCCAGCTCCTCGTCGACGGTCTGATCCCGGTCGGCGATGATCTCGCCCGTTTCGGCATCGATCACCCGCTGCCGCAACTGATGGCCCGCCAAGACCTGAGGATCATTGGGCAGCTCTTTGGCGACCTTGCGATAGGGCGTCTCGATAAAGCCGTAAGGGTTGACCTCGGCAAACGTGGCCAAGCGCCCAATGAGGCCAATGTTCGGCCCCTCGGGCGTCTCGATGGGACAAATGCGGCCATAGTGCGAAAAGTGCACGTCGCGCACGTCAAAACCGGCACGCTCGCGTCTCAGACCGCCCGGCCCCAGCGCCGAGAGCGTACGTTTGTGCGTCAGCTCGTCGAGCGGGTTGGTCTGTCCCATGAATTGGGATAGCTGGCTACCGCCAAAGAACTCGCGCATCACTGCCACCACAGGGCGGATGTTGATGAGCGAAATGGGCGACACCTGCTCCGGATCGCGGATGCTCATGCGCTCGCGCACGACCCGCTCCATACGGAGGAATCCCACGCGAAGCTGATTCTGAATCAGCTCGCCCACCGTCTTGACACGACGGTTACCAAGGTGATCGATGTCATCGGCGCCTTCCTGGCCGTTGTTGACCTTGATCATATGCCGCACGAGGCGAAAGAGATCCTGCTTGGTGACCGTGCGCCGCTTGATCGGCAAGTCGAGACCCAGACGCCGGTTGAGCTTGTAGCGGCCCACCTTGGCCAGGTCATAGCGCCGCGGGTCGAAAAGAAGCGATTCCAAATAGCTCCGCGCGTTGTCGAGCGTCGCCGGATCGCCCGGGCGCATCCGATGATAGAAGTCGAGCAGGGCATCCTCTGGCGTCTCGGGGTGATCCGAGGCGCTGTCGATGGTCGTCGCGATGAGCTGCCGATCGGGATCCGTATCGACCTCGCTAAACTGCTCGATCAGCCACTCGTCGCTCAGATCGCCCAGGTCAAAATCGTCCTTGCCATCGCTCACAGCGCCGAGTGCCCGCAGCAGAATGGTGACCGGAATGCGTCGCTTGCGGTCTACCTTGACCGCGAGCACGTCGCGCTTACCCGTTTCGAACTCGAGCCATGCGCCACGATTCGGAATCAGTTTGACATTGCAGAGCTGGCGCCCGGTGCGTCGGTCCTCATCCACGGTGAAATAGGCGCCGGGCGACCGGATCAGCTGGCTCACGACGACGCGCTCGGCACCATTCACGATGAACGTCGCCGTCTCGGTCATGACAGGGTAGTCGCCCATGTACACGTCCTGGACGACGGGCTGATCGGTCTCCTTGTTGTAGAGTAGCACCTTGACATAGAGAGGCGCCGCATAGGTGGAATCGCGCGTACGGCATTCTTCCTGGGTATACTGGGGATCCTCAAAGCGATAGTCGAGGCCGAACTCCTCGTTGAGCTGCTCATCGAACCCAGGGAAGTGTAGCTCGAGGTTCTCGTTAAAGCTCACAATCGGCGATATCTCGTCAAACAGCTCGCGAATGCCCTCCCTCTGAAACCACTCGAAGGACGCGATCTGGGTGCGGATCAAATCGGGAACCGGCAAGACGTCTTCGATGCGCGCGAAACTCTTGCGAGAGGCGGCGTGATTGCCGCCGTCGCGTAGCAGGGCACCCGTCTCGAAAGCTGTCATGATGGTTCACTCTCCTTCAAAGCTTGACCATCCCGAACCGTGGCAGGCGCGCGCTACCGTCCCGTTGGCATGGTCGCGACAAGATACTGGAACACGCATACCGCCCTGCCGGCAGCTCACAGGGCGGTGATTCTCGAGTATGCGAGGAAACTAGGCATCCACCTTGTTTAGAGGAGGCTCGTCTCTATGCAAGAATTGGTGTGATGTGCCATCACACCTGGGGTTCACGCTCGCAG
>CAYOBT010000420.1:0-2797 GCA_964402205.1 uncultured Anaerolineales bacterium | reverse complement strand
GCCATCGACGTGTTGTTCGTCTCGCACAGCGCACATGGGACACCTCCCTCAGCGTAGGCAGTGGGCTAGCGTCCCGCCCGCTGCAAGAGCCCGTACAGATTCTCCCCAAGGATCAGGTCCTTGTCGGCGTCAGGCACAAACGTGCAGTGCGTGCGGAACGCCTCCAAGGCGTGACGGTAGGTCATGAACTGGCGCACCACGGGGTAATCCGAGCCCCAGCAGAGGCGGGTGGCGCCAAAGGCCTGGTAGAGCGCGCGCACGATGCGCCCCGTGTCCGACTGCGGATAGTCCCAGGGAACCTGCGAGGCATAGTGATAGCCGGAAAGCTTGATATAGATGTTGGGCAGATCAGCCGAGCGCAGCAGATCATCCAACACGGGAAAGGGGGGACGCTCGGCGGCCTTGGGCTGGCCCATGTGATGGCAGAGAAAGACGGTATCGGGAAAGCGTGCCGCCAACTTGCGCAAGGCTGCTTGCCCTTGGGGAGCGATGGCCATGCTGACGATCAGGTTCAGATCGGCGGCCGTCTTGAAAAAGGCCAGGCCGTCAGCCGACTCGAACCAATCATAGTCGGGTCCAACATAGTGAGTGAACGCCTTAAGGTCAAACTTGGCCGCCGCCTCTTTCAAGCGATCATCGGCGCCGGGCTTGTGGTACGAGTCCATCCAGACGCAGTCCACGTCGGCGATCTGGTACAGCCTGTCGGGGTAACGCTGAACGCACTCGTGCACATAGTCGTTGTTACTGGGATTGTGCTCGATGCGCGCGCACACGATAGCAGCCTTGTCCACGCCGCAGCGATCCATCTCGAACAGGAGCTGCTCGACGACGCCGCGCGAGTCGGGATCGGGCACCTCTGGCTTGTAGGGCCACTTGGCCCAAGCATGGCAGTGGGAATCGATGATCATGGTGACTCCTTCAAGGGAATGCTGCGATGGTGATCCGCCGACGGCGCCTATCCTAGGCGAGGCCCATCGTGCTGGCAAGGTCCAGCGCATGCGACAGCGGGCCGGAATGCCTGGGAGCTAGGCGGGGACGACGTCCACCAAGCCGGTGTTGGGATCCTCGCGGCGGGCGGTGCGCACGTCGTTGATGACGATGAGCCCGACCGCGGCGCGATAGCAGACCCGCGTGTCCGGCTCGAGGTGGCCGGCATAGACCTTGTCGTTGGCCACGTCATGCACCACGGCATGGATGTGCGGCTCGCCGCCAGCTACGTTGCCGAGAATGGACCCCACCTCTACCGGTCCCTCCAGGTGGATGAAATGCTCTTCGGGAGGCAGTCCCGTGCCCGCGATGGTGTGTAGGTTGCAGCGGTCAAAGGCTCCCAGTCCTGAGGTGATGAGCGCGGTGTTGATGTCCTCTTCGCGGATGAGGCCGGTGAGCAGCTCGACGATCAGGTCGCCGCGCTTGAACGTCACGAGCATCGTGCGCGTGTCGGTTGTGGGGAAGGCTTGCATGGCTTGATCCCTCCTGTTCCTGCGATCATGACGATGTCCCTACCATGTTACTTGTGTGCTTGGCATCTGTCGAGCACTTTGGCTTGGTAGAGGCTTGACATTGCGAACACGTGTTCGTATGATGAGGATAGGATGCCGCCTGCTCTTCTGGAGGTGTGTCATGACGATGGCGTTCCGCGTGGAGCCCGATACGCGTGAGAAGGTGGCGACGCTGGGCGGTGCCGCGCGCTACGATCTCTGCGGCGAGGGGTGTGGATCGGCGGCGCATCGCGTCCGCGATGACCTGGGCCGCTGGATCTACCCGGCCGTCATGCCCGATGGCAAGCGCATCGAGCTGCTGAAGGTGCTCCTGACCAATGCTTGTGAGAAGGATTGTGCCTACTGCGCCAATCGCGCGGGGCGGTCGGTGCGCAGGACGCGCTTGCGCCCCGAGGAACTGGCCAAGTCCTTTGACGCTATGGCCCGCAGAGGCCTGGTGAAGGGGTTGTTCCTCAGCTCTGGCATCGTGGGCGGCGGCGCCGAGACCATGGAGGAACTGCTCAAGACGGTAGAGTTGGTGCGCTCGCGCTATCGTTTTGACGGCTATGTGCATCTGAAGCTCTTGCCTGGAGCACGGCGCGACCAAGTGGAGCGCGCGGGCGAGCTGGCCGATCGCGTGTCGATCAACTTGGAGCTGCCTAGCTACCGGTGGCTGCACGAGGTGGCGCCGCGCAAGGAACGCCGCGAGCTCGTGGATCCGCTGCGTTGGGCCACCGAGTTTCGTGCCCGAGGTCGAGGGCGTTGGGCTCCGGCAGGGCAGACCACGCAATTTGTGGTAGGCGCCGCTGAGGAGAGCGACCGCGAGCTCCTTCAGACTGCGAGCGGGCTCTATGGCAAGCTCGGGTTGCAGCGCGTGTACTATTCGGCGTTCCAGCCTGTGACGGGAACGCCGCTGGCCGACAAGCCTGGGACGCCGCTGTGGCGCGAGCATCGCCTCTATCAGTCGGACTTTCTCCTGCGGCGGTATGGTTTTGTCTGGGATGAGCTCATCTTTGACGGACAGGGCCATCTCTTGCAGGAGGCCGATCCGAAGACGGCCTGGGCGCAGGCGCATCCCGAGTGCTATCCCGTGGAGGTGAACACGGCGCCGCGTGCCGCGCTGCTACGCGTTCCCGGACTTGGGCCGCGATCGGTGGGTCGCCTGATCGGGGCTCGTCGCGATCACCCAGTGCGCTCGCTAGCCGAACTGGGGTCCCTGGGCGCCGTCACGACGTGGGCTTCCCCGTACGTGCTCCTCGATGGCCGCCGCCCCCGTCACCAACTCTCGCTCTGGTAAGGCGAGTCGCGTATCCGTTTGC
>CAYOBT010000419.1:0-2808 GCA_964402205.1 uncultured Anaerolineales bacterium | reverse complement strand
CAGGAAGCCTATACATTCCTTCGCGAGACGGCCCGCCTCCTGAAAGGCACAGGATTCGGCGTGATGGTGCCGCCCTGGTGGAGCCGTCCCGACGCTCGCCTGCGGGTGCGCGTCCGCCTCGGCTCGCAGGCCGACGAAGGAGCACACGGCTTTCTGAGTATGGACAGGCTTCTGTCGTATGACTGGGAACTGGCTCTCGGCGACGATCCGCTCTCGCGGGAAGAGTTCGAGCGACTGGCGGCACTCAAGACGCCCCTGGTACGCATGCGAGGGCAGTGGGTACTCTTGCAGCCAGAGCAGGTAGAGGCCGCTATCGCCTTCTGGAAGCGCCAGCAGGCACGCGATAGCATGACGCTTGGGGAGGCATTGCGGCTTGCACTGGGCGGCAAAGACGCTTTGGACGGGCTGCCCGTTGCCGAGATCCAAATGGGGCGCTGGCTCCAGGATCTCGTCCACGCTCTGGAGAACGGCCAACGGTTCGAGTTGCTGCCGCCTCCGGATGGATTCCATGGTATCTTGCGCCCCTACCAGATCCGCGGGATGGCCTGGATGGCGTTTATGACGCGCTTGGGGTTGGGCGTTTGTCTAGCGGACGACATGGGGTTGGGCAAGACAATTCAGACGATTGCCTTGTTGCTCCATGACAAGGAGAAGGACGAGCTTGATAGGCCAGCGCTAGTGATCTGCCCGACGTCCGTAGTGGGCAACTGGCGCCGTGAGGTCCAGCGTTTCGGCCCTGACTTGCGGGTGATGGTGCACCACGGGACCGGTCGGGCAGAGGGCGAGGACCTGCGCCAGGAGGCGTTGGAGCATGATCTGGTGATCAGCACTTACGGCCTAGCGTGGCGCGATCTGGAAGACCTGCAACGCGTCCCGTGGCGTTATGTGTTCCTCGACGAGGCGCAGAATATCAAGAACCCCTCCACCAAACAGGCGCGTGCGGTGCGACGTCTGGAGGGCGAGCGAAGGGTGGCGCTTACAGGCACGCCGGTGGAGAATCGCCTCTCTGAGCTTTGGTCCATCATGTCGTTCCTGAACCCGGGCTATCTGGGTGGCTTTGATCGCTTCCGTCGCAGCTATGCGGTGCCCATCGAACGTTACCAGGATGATGAGGCACTGTCGGAGCTGCGCACATTGGTACAGCCTTTTGTGTTGCGTCGCGTCAAGACGGATCCGCTGGTCATCCAGGATCTCCCCGAGAAGCTGGATGCCAAGGTCTACTGCAACCTTACGCGCGAACAGGCCACGCTGTACGAGGCGATCGTTCAGGATGCGATGGCGTCCATCAACGAGAGCGATCAAGACATTGCGCGGAGAGGTCGTGTGTTGGCCATGCTCACCCGCCTGAAGCAGGTCTGTGATCACCCGGCGCTGATGCTGGGGGATGGGTCTGCCATCGGTCGCCGCTCGGGCAAGGTCAACCGTCTGACAGAGATGCTGGAAGAGGTGCTTGCCGTGGGCGATCGAGCGTTGGTGTTCACACAGTTTGCCCAGATGGGACATCTGCTCCAGCGTTATCTGCAAGAGACATTCCAACAAGAGGTCCTGTTCCTGTACGGCGGGACGCCTCAGAAGCGGCGCGACGCGATGGTGACTCGCTTCCAGGAAGATGAGAATGCGCCCTCTATCTTTCTGCTCTCGCTCAAGGCGGGTGGTACGGGCCTAAACTTGATGCGGGCCAACCACGTGTTCCACTTTGATCGCTGGTGGAACCCAGCCGTGGAGAACCAGGCTACCGATCGCGCCTACCGAATCGGGCAGCGGCGCGATGTCCAGGTGCACAAGTTTGTGACGGTGGGTACGTTGGAAGAGCGCATCGACGCGCTTATCGAGAGCAAGCGCGAGTTGGCAGAGAACGTTGTCGGCGCTGGCGAGAGCTGGCTAACCGATCTAAATACGGACGCGCTCCGCGAACTGGTGGTGCTGCGTGACGATGGCGCGATGGACGAATAGGGCTCGATTTGAAGGGCCATGGGAGAGTACGTGACGAGCAGTAATGGACCGTCGCTAGGGTGGTGGGCCTCGCGTTGGCAGGCGGCGGTGGCGCGCATGTTGGATGCTACCAGCATGTCGGAAGGACGCGGCCTGGTGCAGCTGGGGCTGGTCACCGGTTTGTCCCTGGAGGTCGGGTTGCTGAGGGGCCATGTCGGCTCTGCCGACGGGCCGGCTTGCCGCGTGCGGGTCTCGCTGCGGACGCTCAGCGACAGCGAGTGGGATCGCTGCCTGGATGCGCTGGCCAGCCAGGCAGCGTACGCGGCCCAGTTGCTCAATGCCGAGCTACCGCGCGGTGTTGAGAGTGTCATGAGGAACCTCGGGGTGCCGCTGTTTCCTGAGGGACGGGGCGACATGGAGGCAGAGTGCACTTGCGGGCACCTGCGATCGTGCCGGCATATCGCTGCGGTGCTTCTTGCCGCGGGTGAGCGCTTGTCGGAGGATCCGTTTCTCCTTTTCGAGCTGCGTGGGCGCACACGCGAGGAACTGGTTGATGGACTGCGCGACCGGCGACTGGCTGCCGCGCAGCGGAGACAGGCAATCGTCGACGGCGACTCGGTCGATGCAGCGTCCGCATCTCGCGAGGATCTGGTCGCAGCGATGGACCAATTCTGGCAGATGAGCTCCGAGATAAGGGAGCTGCCTCTGAAGGTAGAGCAGCCCGAAGTGACCATGGAATCGCTCAAGATCCTGGGCGAGCTGGGCTTTGCCGAAGATGAGGATCTCATCTCGCGACTCGAGCCCGTGTACAGGGCCGTATCCGAACGTGCGCTTGAGGTTGCCTACGATGACCACCAGGACGCAGAGGACTGATTG
>CAYOBT010000418.1:0-2825 GCA_964402205.1 uncultured Anaerolineales bacterium | reverse complement strand
GCAGATCAGCATCGATGGCACGCAGGGCATCATCCGTCTAGCATAGCACCGGAGGGAGCCATGGGCATTGCCTACATGTTCCTAGCGTCTGTTTGCGGCTATTTGGCAGGGTCCGTATCCTTTGCGCGGCTCATCGCTGCCCTGGCCAGACGCCCCGAGGCCCTCGACAGTGTCGAACTCGAGGTCGAAGGGAGCGCCAGCGCCTTCATCGTCAGGTCGCAGGGAGCCACCACCGCGTCCCTCAGCCTGGGCCCGCGATGGGGCTTTGCCACCATGGTGCTCGACATGGCCAAGATCGCAATCCCGACCCTGGCCATCCGCTTCGCCCTACCTCAGGAGCCCTACCACCTGCTCACCGCTGCAGCCGGCATGGCAGGCCACGTGTGGCCGGTCTACCATGGCTTTCGCGGGGGCAGAGGCATGTCGGCAGTCTATGGCGGGCTCTGGGGCATCGACTGGATCGCCATCTTTGCCACGTTCGCGGGCGGCATGGTCCTGGGCATCGCCGTCCTGCGCGACGTCGTGCTAGCCTATTTCGCTGCGCTCTGGCTCCTCGTTCCTTGGTTCTGGTTCCGAACACACGACCTACGCTTTGTGGCCTATGGCGTGTTCGTCAACATCATCTTCGTCCTCGGGATGATCCCAGAGATCAAGCAATACCAGGCCTTCAAAAAGCAGGGCGTCGTCGCCGACCCCACCGAAGTGCTCAAACTCACCGCCATGGGACGAGGCATGCTCAAGATCGCGCGGCTGTTTGGCGTCAACAGGTAGGAGCGAATCCACCAGCCACCGCAGGACATCCCTGCCTAGCCAACCCCAGCCGCAAGAAAGGGCTCCCTGACGTCCCGCACAGGATAGGACATCAGGGAGCAGGACCGCAGCCTCTGCAGCGATCAGGATAGGGCCAGTCGCCTCACAGTATCTGCTAGCCGATATACCCCAGCGTCGGCGCCCACGAAAGCCCATCGGCGATCCACCCAGCAGGCCCCGTGACCTCAAAGCGGATCACGTCGCCCTCATCGACGGTGACGTCGTCCAACACCACGTCATAGCCGTCGCGCTCCTTGCCGCTGCACGCGAGCTCGCTCCACAACACCTCATCATTCTGGCTGATGCGTAGCTGCACCTGAGCGCCGCCGGCATAGGTCTTTACAGCCAGGCCACGAATCGCCAGCTTGCCCGCAGCCGGAGCCACCCAGGCCTTGGCGACGCTCGTGCTGGGTTCCGCCGAGAACATCTCGTGGCGGCTGATCCAGACAAGCTTGTCGTCCTCGTCATAGGTCCAGACCTTGCGGGCCTCATCATAGAACGGAAGGTCCGCCCAGTCGGCGCCATCGGTGCGCACCTGGTAGCGCCAGCCATTGCGCCCCTGCGCCGAGGCGAAATCATTGATCGCGTTAGAGAGCTCGCGGGTAGCCTGCAGGTTATTCTCGAGCTGAAAGTTCACAAACTCGCCGTGGTAGAGGGGACGCCCCGGCTCGTGCACCAGGTTGTCTCGGATCACGCCGGTGGCGAAATCGCCCCCGTAATGATGGATCCCGCCCGAGCCGTCCTGGCCGCCGTGCGTGCTCCGCCCGTTGTCCTCGAACGCATTGCCCGACACCAGGTGGCCCTCGCTGTACGACTCTTTGCCCCAGATTTCTAGGAACTCGACGCCCGGGCCCGCATTGTACCCGAAAAAGTTGTTCCGTAGCTTGACCTGGCGCGTCGACCCCTCAAAGTCGATGGCGCACTGGTCCACCGAGCCGGTGTCAGGCGTGCGTGTGAACGCATTGTTGGTAAAGCGCACGTCCGTCACGCCTCCGAGGAACACCATCGCCGTGCCCGAGCTGGTGTACTGCCCGCAGCACCTATCCAACCGCGAGTTCATCAGATTGACGCGCAAGCTCCGCACCAGCCGCAAAGAATCGGGGATGCCACCCGGATTCGGGCCATCATCATCGTGCAGGTAGAGGTGGTTCAGCGACACGTCGTGGAACGCATAGACGTCCTCACCTCGGGCATTCCCGCCGTCAAAGGGATCGATGGCGATACTATCGCCGTTGTGGCAACCCTCGATATGATCCAGACTGATCCCCTTGCAGACGTATTGCTCGGGCGTGAGCTCTTGCTTCTTGCTGGTAACCAGGATGCCGGCCGAAAACGCGGCACAGTCGGCGCGGGCCTGCGCACGGGCAGGACCCTCGGCCATGTCGCGCACAAAGATACCATAGCAGTCATGGGCATAGATGTGATCCATGCGCAGGCCTTCATGCATGGGTGTCTCGAACAGCACCAAGATGCCCACCCCAGCGTGGCCCACCTCGACATTCGAGATGCGCCAATACGACACGTCATGCAGCACGATGCACCGCTCCAGCGGATCGCCGTTGCGGATGATCTTGGGCTGCGGCCCCTGGCCATAGGCATCGATGGCACAGCCGCCGAACCCCTTCTCGCCCGAATCCTTCACGGTGAGCTGCTGATTCCAGCAAGAGCCGCGCTCCAACATGATGCGGTCGCCGGGGCGCAGCGCGATCTGGTGCACCGGCGAGAAATCGGCCCAGGGATGCTCGGGCGATGTGCCAGCGTTGGCGTTGCTGCCCTTACCGCCTGGCTTGTTGCTGACAAAGTAGTTCATGTGCGCTCCTCCATCTCCAGGGGAACGTCAGCGCCCCTTTTCTGCTCGCCATCATCATCCCAGACGCGAACCGAGCCGCGCTCCCTAGGACCCCACATAGGCCACCGTCGGCGCCCAAGAGACCAAATCGCTCTCATTGTTGGCCGTGCACACAAGCTCGAACCTCAAAAGATCGCCCGCGTTTACCTCCACCTCATCTAGGTTA
>CAYOBT010000417.1:0-2832 GCA_964402205.1 uncultured Anaerolineales bacterium | reverse complement strand
CGGACGGACACGCGCGGCCTCGGACAGCGAGCCGACGATGCACACGCGCCCCTGCGCGACACCTGGCGAGATAGCACGCCCCCTCATGACGCGCGAGCCCTCCAATCCGCCCTCAGGTTGGAGCGCAGGTGCCTCTTCGCGGACCCCGACCGTCCTGGGCGGCGCATACCTTCGCCACTGACGGAGCAGCGCCTTGCGCTCTTCAGCAAGCTCAGCCGCGTGCCGCGTTTCCATCTCTCCCAAAAGCCAATCGAGCAACTCGCCATCCCGCAGGCAGAAGGCATCCTGAGGATGCCCAAGGGCACCCGCGCGTTGCAGACGGCGCCCTACCTCGAGCACCGCCAGGTGCTCTAGCCAGCCGCAGCGCAACACGGGTTCGTCCTTGTCGGCGCGCAGGGGCACATAGCGTTGAGCAAGCCGCAGCACATAGTCATAGACCCACCGGCGAGGCCAAGCGATCCGCCCTGGGCCAGACGCTCGACGGGGGCGATCGCTAGCTCTTGGCTCGGGCGGATGACGCAACGCGCTTTCAAACGTCTCCTCGTCGACCCGCCAGTCGGCCAAGTCCCGCTGCTCGCCGAGCGGATCGCCGCCGAGGAACAGATGTCCGTAGCGACGGCGCAGATCCGCCACAGCCCGCTGTCGCGCGGGCCCTGGCTCGTCATATTTGGCCGCCACCCGTGCCACCGCTGCATTACGCCTAGCGATGGCATCGCCGGCGACCTCGAGCAGCTCTGGCGCCGCTTCGCTGCCTACCCAGCGGCGATGCAACCGCGAAAAGAGTTCGCAGAGTCCCCGAGCCGCATCGTCCAACCGCCCACGCTCTACCGTATAGAGCTCGTGCAGTCGCGTTAGCTCCTGCACATAGCCAGCCAGCGCGCGATCGTCTAGAGCGCCCAGATCGCGCTGAGCCCACCCCTCGAGCTGAGGCCGGCGGGCCTTTTCCAAGACGTGGAAGGAACGATCTAGCGAGCGCGCCGCCCATAGCCGCCGCGCTGCCAACACCAGCCACATGACCGCGGGCAAGCGTGCGCTACCTGACGGCAGTGGCGATTCCTCGGGGCGCTCGTAGAGATAGCCGCGTAGGTAGAACTGAACCTTGCCTCGCTCCCCTCCCAGCCCCTTGAGACGCTCGCGATAGTAGGCTGCCGTCAGAACGCCACTGCGGCTACGATGATACCAAGAGTAGGGCTCGGCCTCGCGCGGCGTCGAGTTGGGAGGGAGTACCAGATTCAGGGGCTTGCGATCGTCGCGGCCCCGTCGCACCGAGACAGGCAGATAAGGCGGAACCCGGCTCAAAGGACGCACGCGCAGCACTTGCACGGCATCGCCTACTAACGCCCACTCGATGGCTTGGTAGCGTTCGTGACGCTCGTCGAGCAACAGCCCAAGCCGAGCGAGGGCGCGATGGTGCGCCGGTATCTCCTCCGACTCGTCGTACGGGTCAAGGCGATAGAGCTCAGGCTGCCCGGCACACTGGCACTCGAGGAGGAACACGTCCGGATTGCCGGTCGTCGGGTCGGCCGTGAACAGAGACCCTTGGGCATCCAGAGGAAGCTCAGGTTGGATGAGTACCGCCATCGCCGAACTGAGCAGATCCACCTGAAAGCGTGAGGCATAGGCGAGCGCACGCGCCGAAAACAGCGACAGCCAACAGGCGACGACGGCCTCCACGGCGGCATTCGGTCCCTCCACGCCGAGGAACGTGTCATGCTGCCCCACAAAGCTCTGACGCGGGCTATCCTCATTCAGGGCCGAGGACCGCACAGCCACTACCTTGGCGCCAAGCTCATCCAGCGCCGCCGCCACCGCCTCGCGGATCTCGTCAGGGATACGTCGCACCGCAAAGGCCGAGTGGATGGCCCACTCCGCCGCCTGAAAGTGCGCTAGGACTGTAGGCTGCATGGTCGATAGGATCGAGGCGATCTCTCCGGCCAACCCACCTTGCCTCATGAATCGCCGATAGAGCTCTGTGGTCAGGATGACACCTGGCGGCACGGGACACCCCACGCGATGGGCGTCGCCCAAGCGCGCAGCTTTGCCACCGACGGCGGACAAGTCGTCCAAGCCGACATCTCGGAGGCGACGGACGGTCGCTGGCCGAGTGGCGTCCTGCTCAGGCATACAACACGTGGCTCCTCAGAAAGCGAGCGACGTCCTTCCAGAAACTGGCGATGGTCTCGCGCTTGCGCCAACCGTGTCCTTCGCCTTCATACACTCTGTAGGTATGAGGCACACCACGCTCCTTGAGCGCCTCCACGATGGCCTCGGCCTGCGCAAGCGGCACGACCTTGTCCTCCTTGCCCTGGAAGATGGCCACCGGATCGGCGATACGATCGGCATGGCGAACCGGGCTACGTTCGCGATAGGCGGCGGCAGCTTCGGGCAGAGGCCCGATGAGGCTATCGGTATAGTGCGCCTCGAACTTGTGGGTGTCTTCCGAGAGAGCGAACAGGTCGGTCACGCCATACATGCAGACCCCGGCTGCAAACAGCCCCGGATACCTGGCCAAGGCCTCTAGCACGGTATAGCCCCCAGCACTCCCTCCCATGATGGCCATGCGATCGCCGTCCACCAAACCCGACTGGGCACAGTAGCGTGCGCCACCGGCGGCGTCCTCGACGTCCAGCAGCCCCCAGTTCCCGCGCAGGCGGTTGCGATAGGCGCGGCCATAGCCAGCGCTCCCGCGATAGTCCACGCTGAGCACGGCCCACCCGCGCGTCGCCAGGAACTGCGCGGAGCTATCCCAACCGCGACGCGCTCGGCCCGTAGGACCGCCATGCACCAACACCACCAGCGGTGGACGCTCGTACGCAGGGCCACCCTCGGGGG
>CAYOBT010000416.1:0-2834 GCA_964402205.1 uncultured Anaerolineales bacterium | reverse complement strand
GTGTCCGCTCACGCGGTCCGCCTTTGATAAAGCCGTGAGCTAGCGCTCATGCGGTATGTGCCATGGGATGCGGCAATAACGCCTCCTTTGGCTCCCGCATCCAGTGGGTAGGGTAGAACCTCGGTCAGAAAGAGGACACGAGCCATCGGGCGCCTCCTGCCTAGAGCTCACGGGTGGGCAAGTCGGCCTTGACGTTTGTCTGAGCCCGTTCTGACCCGTTGATCGCTCGCTCGTACATGCTCTCTAGCACCCCCATTTCCTGATCCCGTTGTCGCTCGTACCAGTTCCGGCCGGCTTGGCCCATCCGCCGCAGGCGATCCGTGTCCGATAGGGCGCTGCGAAGCACAGCAGCGAGCCCGCTCTCATCGCAGGGGTCCGCTACCCAGCCTGTCTCCCCGGGGATGACGTACTCGGGTAGCGCTCCAGACGGCGATACGATCACCGCCTTGGAAAAGTAATGCGCGGCGGCTATCAGAGCCGATTGGCTTGCCCTGGAATAGGGCAACACAACAATGCTGCAGCGCCTGAACAGGTCCATCGCCTCACGATCGCCGACCAGGCGATTCCTGAGCTCGATGCCCCTAGGAAGGGGCTTTACCCAGGAACGACTCAAGTCGCCAGCGCCCGCCAGGACCAAGCTCGCGTCCGTCGACCCGAGCTGTGACCACGCTCCGATGAGCTGACAGAGACCCTTGTAGGGTTCCAACCGCCCGAAAAAGAGCACGAACGGTTCGTATGAGACTGCTCGTGCCTGGCGCCTTGCCTCCTGGAGCCCGTTGTGACTCACAAACAGGTGCAGCAGAGGCGAGAACGTGACCCGCTCGACGGCTAGCCCTGCATCTGTGAGACGCTTCCGGTAGCGTTCGCCATGAACCAAGATCTGGTCTGCCCGACGCATCACGGATCGGTTCCAGGCTCGCAGCAGGTGCTGGTAGGCCCCACCTGCATGGGGATCCAGATCATGCAGGGTGTGCACCGAGGGAATGCCGCAACGCTGAAGGTGTCTCATGACGGCTGTGTTCCAGGTGTGCGGTCCGGTCAAGTGCACCACATCGGGCTCAAGAGCCTCGATCGCCTTCGCGATGCGCCTGCAGGCTCCAGGTTGCAGTGCCTCGAGGGCAAACCCTGTACTCTCGGCGCGCGAGGGACAGATCACTGGAATGGCAGGGTCGTACCGATCGGCCGGATAGCGACGCGCGGTCACCAAATGCACCTGGTGACCGGCCTGCATCATCCGATGGGCAAGGTCGGCGGTATATTGGTGCATGCCAAAGGTTGGCGATAGCAGCACATAGGCGATGCGCACGGACCAACCCCTTTCTTGGCGCGAGTCACATGCTTGGCAGGGTTGTCAAGAGCCGGCGGTAGATGCGCGCACGTGTAGCCATCGAGCGGTCTAGCAGGCTGCCGATGCTCGTAGCGAGCCAGCGAGGCAGATAGGCCAGCTCGACCAGCACCTTGAAACGCAGCGCGCCCCAACGTCCAAAGTGCTTTTCTTGGAACTGGAGCTTGCTACGGTATAGCTGCAGGTACATGGACTCGGCCACTTGCTTGGTGCTAGCCGCCCCATGGTGCACCACGCGAGCTGACGGCACCCAGTAGAGTTGCCAGCCCGCGCGCGCGATCCGTAGGCACAGATCCATCTCTTCGCTGTAGACAAAGTAGCGCTCATCCAGGAGACCGATCTGATCCAAGACCGCCCGGCGGATGACCAAACAAGCCCCCTTGATGACCTCCACCTGCCTAGGCGTGCTCGCGTCCCAGCGCTCCATGGGGTAGGTAGCCCACGGGACGATTTCGTCGAGGAAGGCAAGCCTCCAGAACTCCCGTTCAGGCGTGAGGATTGGGTGGCATGAAGGCTGCAGCGAACCATCGGTGTTGAGGAGATAGGGGCCCACTGCGGCTGCCTCTGGATGTGTCTCCAGAAACGCCACGAGCGTCTCCACGGCTCCTGGCTGGACTTCGGTATCGCTGTTCAGGAGCATCACATACTTCCCGCTGCTACCAACGATGCCTTGGTTGCTGGCCTGCGCGAACCCTGCGTTCGCAATGTTCACGATTAGTTGGACCTGAGGGAACCGCCGTCGCACCATGGCAACGCTGTCGTCGTCCGAACCGTTGTCCACTACGATCACTTCCAGCGCGAGCGCGGTGCCGTGCGCATCGATCGAGCGAAGGCATCTTTCGAGCAGGCTGCTGGTGTTCCAGTTAGCGATGATAATCGATACCTCACTCATGGCGCTACTCCTTGCTCGTGGCAATCGTTGAGCGCTACCACTCCTCCCCAGAACAACCACACTAGGACACTGGCCTGAAAGCCAGCCAAACCGATGTTGTAGACAAAGGGAAGGATCCAGTCGGCTAGCAGCATGAGCACCAAGCTGCCCGCAAGCGACGCGAGCATGCTGCGAGCGTAGGCGCCCTGGAATCCTTTCGTCACTCGGCGACAAGCCCGAATGCACGATGCAGCCAACGCGGCAATGAACCACAGAAAGAGCCCAACACCGACTAGCCCCACGTGCGCAAAGAGGTCCACATAGTTGTTGTGCGAGCTTACAAGAGGATCGATCCACAGAGCTCCGAGATAGCTCAAGGGCTCGACGGCCGCATAGGCCCGATAGGACGCCGGTCCCAGTCCTGTGATCGGGTTCCGCATGGTAACCCCTGCTACGCGACCGATAAGCACCAGGCGCGATCCCCCGCTCGACTCCCATTCAGCTGAGCCTCCGGCGAACCCATAGAGCATCGGGCCGACGATCGGGGAGGCGACCAGTGCCAAGGCTAGGATTCCCAAACCAAGGCGCGGAAAGCGCAACCAGAGGAGGACCGCCAGA
>CAYOBT010000415.1:0-2834 GCA_964402205.1 uncultured Anaerolineales bacterium | reverse complement strand
GCCGCCAACGGTCATGTCCTCTTTCCAAGTCCTGCCATCCGAGTAGGGGTTGGGCAACTCTAGGAAAGTCTGCAAGTCCATAAAGAGATCGGTATCCCAGTACATCTCCTGGTTCCAGGCAAAGACCACATCGGGCAGCGTCCCCGCAATGGCCTGTTGCTTGATCCAGTTCCAGGTGTCTTCTGCTGGCGCCGAAACCAGCTCGACCTCCACACCGGGCTGCTCTTCTTCGTACCGCTCAAGGAGCGTGAGCGCGTTCTTGTGCACGTAGCTTGTGCTCTCGGGGTCCTCAAAGTTCCCCTGGGTCATCCAGGTGATCTTGCCCTCAAGCTTGACTTCCTCGGGTGCTGCCGTGGGGGCAGGCTCTTTCTCTTCGCCGCTCGGGGCAGCAGTGGGCTCTGGCTCAGGGGCCGGCTGGCAGGCGGCTGCCGCCACGGCGGCTCCCCCGATGGCCATTGCTCTCAGGAAATCGCGACGGCTGAACTTCACTTCCGACATTTCATCCTCCTCAGTAGATCGGAAAGGCGATCGGAGCTCGAACCGACCGTGCTTCTCTCGATAGTCCCTCCTCTGTCTAGAGCTTGACCGCGCCCGACGTGATACCCGAGATAAAGTGGCGCATCCCAAAGATGAACATGATCAGTAGGGGGATGGAGGCGAGCACGTTCCCCGCCATGGCGCGGCCTGGCGTGGGAAACTGGCCCGTTGTATTCAGGAAAACGACGGCCTGCGAGATCGTGCGGATGTCGTTGCTGATGAGCACCATCAGGGGCCAGACAAAGTCGTTCCACACGCTCAGCGTGTGCATGATCGCGAGCGTCGAAAGGATGGGCACGGACAGGGGTAGGATGATGAGACGCCAGATGGACAGGTGGGTAGCGCCATCGAGCCGGGCAGCCTCAAAGAGCTCTTCTGGCAGCCCTTCGAAGAAGGTCTTGAGCATGAACATGTTGAAGGACTGGCCGCCCGCGATGTAGGGCAGGATCACGGCCCACCACGTGTTGCTGAGACCGAGCTTGACCACCCACATGAACTGGGGCACCAAGGTAAGGATCCCCGGTATCATCATCAAGCCGAGGAACGACATAAAGATGGCCTCGGACCCCGGGAACTTGTAGCGTGCCAGCACATAGGCCGTTATCGAAGCGAACAGAAGCATCGGCAAGCCGCTTAGGAACACGATGGCTATGGTGTTGAGCATGTAACGCCAGATCTGGCCCCACGACGACGTGTAGTTGCTCCACTCAAATGGCAACGTGATCCGAAAGATGCCATAGTTCATCTGGATGGTGCTCTTGAGCGACATGTTCAGCATAAAGTACATCGGATAGAGCGCGCCGAACACCATGAGCAGCAGCCAGACGTGAACGCCCAGTTGGGACCAAGAGATCTTTCGTGGTGTCATCCGTCTCCCCCTGGCCTATGATGTGATATCGACGGTGGACCGCACGTACTTCAGGTTGAGGTACGTCAGCCCAAAGATCAGCAGGAACAGAAACGTCCCAATGGCTGACGCATATCCCATCTGCTGGCGCTGCGTTGCGGCATAGAACATGTGCAGTCCAGGCACCATCGTCGCGAATCCGGGCCCTCCACGCGTCATGATCAGCGGACCGGCAAAGGACTGGATATTGCCGATGACAGTAAGTACAAGGAACAGCTTGACCTGCCCCATCACCAACGGCAGTTCCAGGTGCCAGAACCGCTGCCAACCGTTGACGCCGTCGATCTTGGCGGCATCGATGAGTTCGCCAGGGATGTTCATCAGACCCGCCAGATAGAACAGGATCGTCGTGCCCCCTGGCCAGGGGAACCCCATGAACATGAGGGCATACAAAGCAAAGTCGAAGCTGCCCAGCCATGGGCGCGCCAAGCTCCCTAGGCCAACTGCTCGCAACAGCTCATTGATCAGGCCGTTCAGACCGAAAAAGTTCACCCACAGGAGCGACCCTACGACCCCGGGAATGATGGCTGGCAGCAAGAACAACACCCGATAGCGGTACTGCCAACGGTCGCTAGTAAGACGGTAGATAAAGACGGCATTGATAAGCGGCACCACCATCTTCAGGATGCTCGCCAGGGTCAGCTTGATCATGTTGACCCATGACTGATTGAGATAGGGATCCCGCAACATGAACCTATAGTTGCCAAGTCCGTACCAGCGCGCCTCTTTTCCACTCCAGATGGTGAACGAGTGGTAGATGGCCGACAACGCGGGATAGTAGGAGAATGCCAACACAAAGAGCATACTGGGGACGAGCATCAGATAGAGATACTTGGCCCGGCCCATCCGCCATAACAAGCCCCTCTTGGTGCGCGGCGTTGTGCCAGCCTGCCCTTCAGCCACGGACAAGGCCATCGACCTTTCCTCCTTCTGCCGTGCGAGGGAAACGCGCTGCGCGTCAAGATACGTTGACTTGACAGCCGCCGCCCCACGCATCCATACTCACATCCCCTACACACATCCTATCACAGATTGCGACCGGATGTGTGCAGAGTCGTGCAATTTCGTGCAATGGGAGAGCCCTTGTGTCGAATCTGGAGGAACTGATCGAGCAGCTCCGAGACGCGTTGCGCCATTTGGACGATCCGCTCTATCTCGAGAACTTGGCGCTGGCCCGTGAGATCGCGCGCACGGCAGGCAGCTCGGATCTGTCCAGTGGGCAATTGCTGCGCCGCACCTTGCGGCTGGCGATCACGTCGATGGAGCCCACATCTCTGGGAGACGGGTCGCTGGTCGACGCGTCCACTTACCAGGTGCTCTACCGCTATGCCATCATGCGCAAGGCCATGACCGCTATCGCCCATGAGCTGGGCATGAGCATTCGCTCTGG
>CAYOBT010000414.1:0-2837 GCA_964402205.1 uncultured Anaerolineales bacterium | reverse complement strand
CGCCGCTACAGAGCAGGTGACGGTAGGGCTGGATCGCATCAAACCCATCTGGCACACCATCGGGGATCGTAGCTCGGTGGTGCAAGATCCGCTCTCGGGGATTGATACGCTGAGCGCGACCTGGTCCGAGTCGTTCGACAACGGGGAATCGTGGGGAGCGTGGCAACCGCTGAGCCTGACCGAGCCGCTAGGATTCACGCAATCGATCACGCTGACGGCTCCCATCGATGCGGGGCCATTGGTGCGCTTTGCGGTGTACGACGTGGCCGGCAACCGAACCATCGACAAGGATCAGAGCATCGTCCTGATGCCCCTGGTCGCCCGTAACGCTATCTCGCCCTAGGGCGGTGGGATGCGCAGAGTCTGCCCGACCTTGATGAGCGAGGGGCTAGCAAGCTGATCCTTGTTGGCTTCCCAGAGCGTCTCCCAGTCGAGCCCGTGTGCACGCGCAATGCTATAGAGCGTATCGCCACGCCGGACCACGTAGGTGTCTTGACCATCGCCCGGTCTCGTCGGCGTAGCGATGGCATAGCGTGTCTGCTGCGGTTCGGTGAGCGTCGCGGTACCCGCGGCCTCGACCGCAACCTGCACATCGCCACCGGACCACTCAAGCGTCGGGAGAGCCGCGTCCACCGGAGCCAACTCGCCCCCCAATCTGGCCTCGAGCAACTGCCCGGCACGGACGGTGACCTCCTGTGGCCCCATCGAGACCACGGCCGACCCCTCATGCACGGCCACCGCGATCGTATCGCGATCGACCACAACGCAACGCCAAGTGCCGGACTCGGAGGTGATGGTAACGACCGGCGTGTCTAGTTGAAGGTCCGTTCCGCCGACCAGAGCGCCACGAACGCGCGCGGTGAGTTCGCCCTGAACCAGGGCCAACCCCGCATACAGGGCCCGCGAAGTACCACGCCGGGCCATCTCCAGCACCGTGAGCTCAGTCGAGGGACCCAGGATGAGCACGTCTCCGCCGCCAAGCGCCATTTCGGCCTTGGCATCGGGGCCCGTGCAAATCTCATCCCCCGAAGTGACCCTCGCCACGCCGCCAGCCTCGACGAACGGATGCGAATCCCCTTCGCTGCCCACCACTGACACCGACCCTGCGTGCACTGCCAACTCGCCGGCCCCCTGGCTCAGCGAGGGGCCAAGGCGCCGCGCGACAGCCACGCCCACCAGCACCAACGCCGCCAAGAGTAGCAGCGTGCCGCCCCGCCAGCGGGGACGTGCTGGTGGTGCGGCCAACGAGTAGGGCTCAGCCTTCTGGTTTCGGGCCATGCTCTCCCGTCCTCGCAAAGGCACAGACTGAACTCGCAAGGGACGCGTGATCCACCTGTGTGACATCGTACCAGTCAATCCAGTCGGCGGACAAGCGGAACCAGTTGTACTGCTTTCTCACAAAGCTATGGGTATCCCGCTTGATCTGCTCGATCGCATCAGGCAACGCCATCTCACCGGCAAGATGGGACGCCAGCTGTTGGTAGCCTAGCCCCGACATGGCCGGAAGATCTCGGCCGTAGCCGTGTTCCAGCAACCAGCGCACCTCGTCCAAGAGCCCTTGTGCCATCATCTGGTCAACCCTGGCATCGATCCGTTGGTAAAGCAGCTCTCTCGGGCACGTAAGCCCGATGGTCCACACATCCCAGCTGGGGGGCACCTTGCGCTGCAGCTGGGAGATAGGGCGACCCGTCGCTTGGTACACCTCCAAGGCTCGGATGACCCGCCTCACGTTGCGGCTATCGATGCGCTCAGCGGCCTCTGGGTCGACTGCGGCTAGCATGGCACCCAAGACCTCGTGCCCCTCTGCTCGGGCGAGCTGCTTCATGCGAGCGCGAAAGCTGGAATCAGGCGGCACGCGCGGAACGGTCCACCCCTCGAGAAGCGCCCTCACATAGAGCCCCGTCCCGCCCACGAGCAATGGCAGCTTCCCTCGCGCTGCAATATCCGCGATAGCCCGCTTGGCATCCTCAAGATACTGGGCTAGCGTCAGTGTCTCATCGGGATCAACCACGTCCACCATGTGGTGCGGCAGGATCTCACGCTCCTCCGCACGAACCTTGGCCGTGCCGATATCCATGTACCGGTAGATCTGTCGCGAGTCCGCCGAAACGGCCTCGGGAAGCACGCAACCCGCGATCTCTAGCGCCAGGGCGGTCTTTCCCACTGCCGTCGGTCCCACGATGGCAACCAACCGCGTGGCCCTATCGTGATACTTCACATCAGCGCCGCCGATGGAAGCACGTTCGCGCGAACTACCCGGTTCTGATCATCCAGCTCGATGGCAACCAGATCGATACGCCAGGTGGCATCCGGCAAGTCGTGGGCAGCCAGATAGTTAAGCGCAAGTTGCCGCAAGCGCCTCGCCTTGTCATCGGTGAGTCCATCCTCAGGCATAGTGAGCCAGTGCCCGTGTCGCGCCTTGACCTCCACGAACACCCAGCAATCGCCATCGCGAGCGACGATATCGATCTCGCCGCTGCGATCCCGCCAGTTGCGCTCGACGACCTCATAGCCCTGACGCTCAAGGAGATCCGTCGCCAAGTCTTCGCCCATCTGCCCAACCGCGCGCCTACGCATCCGAGGCCTCTAGAAGGTGACCGACGTCGCCCCACTGGCGCAGATCCAGCCGGTATCCGCGAATCTGGCCCTTGGGAGCATCGTCCATGATATAGTTCACGACATAGATGTCCCCATCGGGCAACTGTACCCAGCCCGTGTAGCCAAGATCAGGTTGGGCAGAATGATCGTAATCTAGGGGCAGAATGCGGCTCGTGGCCTGTTGCCGTTCGGTGGAGAGGAGCGAAGGCGCGTTCGTGAGAGCTGCCATCATGTTCTGG
>CAYOBT010000413.1:0-2843 GCA_964402205.1 uncultured Anaerolineales bacterium | reverse complement strand
CCAGTCCCAGCTCGCGCGCGATCTCGCGATAGACGTCAGCGTCCTTTTCGGCGACGACGTACTTGCGGTCAAAGAGCGGCCCCAGCCCCGATCGGGCCAGCTTTTCGAGTTGGGTCTTCTCGTCGCCCTTGGTGACAAGGATGAGGCGCGATGTGGGTCTCAGCGCCAGCAGCGTTTCGCGGACGCCGTCCAGCAGCACCATGGGCGGACGGCGGATCGGCTCGGCGATGCGACGCGCAGAGTCCAGATGGTCTGGCGTGGGCTCCACGCCCACCTCCCGCAAAAGCGCCGCGGCCGTGCGCACGACCGCGGCGATGTACCCCTCAGGCCCGTACCCGAGCTCGAGCACCGTGCCGCGCTCGATGCGGTCGAGCGTCTCCTGGGCCAGCCCCGCCCCGATGCCAAAGGGCTCCAGGTACGCGTGCAGCCGGGACGTGCACCGCAGGTAGAAGACATTGTTCTCCCAGAGCGTATCGTCCGCATCGATAAGCAACGTGCGATCGATGCAACGCGTAGAATCAAGAGTCATGCAAATCGCCTCGCATCCTAGTCGTATAGTTGGTCTCGAACCAGTCTCGGATTCTAGCAAGACGGCTCAGCGTGGTCAAACCGGCAGCGTCGCCTTCCCTCGGCTCGCGGTTTGTGCAACTCGCCGCGGCTGGTAGAATGGAGCGCGTTGCCAGGCCACAGAGACACGAAAGTGGGGGGCATGGGGATCACCTGGTTGAACGTGCTGGCAGTGTTGGGAGCAGGACTGGTGGCGGGATTCGTCAACACCATGGCGGGCGGCGGATCGTTCATCACGCTGGTGGCGCTGGACATGGTCGGCCTCTCCGCCGAGACAGCCAACGGCACCAACCGCATCGCCGTCGAGATGCAGAACATCATGGCGGTGCTGGGCTTCAAGAGCAAGGGCATGTCCGATTGGAAGCTCAGCCTGCACTTTGCCCTGCCAGCCCTACTGGGAGCGATCCTCGGCGCGCGCCTGGTGATCGAGCTGCCCGAAGCGACCTTTCATCGGATCCTAGCCGTCGCCATGCTCCTCATGCTGGTGGTGCTGATCGTCAACCCCAAGCGATGGCTCCGCGAGCGCAAGGTCGAGATGACCTGGCCACGACGCCTGGCGGCCTATGTCACCTTCTTTGCGGTGGGGATCTATGGCGGGGCCATCCAGGCAGGCGTCGGGTTCCTGCTGATCGCGTCGCTGGTGGCTGTGGGCGGGATGAACCTGGTGCGCTGCAACAGCCACAAGGTGTTCATCGTAGGCGTCTATACCCTGGCAGCCATCGCCGTATTCGCCCTCAACGGGGACATCCATCTGGGGTATGGCGTCCTGCTGGGCCTGACCCAGGGCCTGGGCGCGTGGATCGCCAGCCGCCTCTCCGTGGACAAGGGCGAGAAGGTGGTCCGCCCCGTGCTGATGCTGATGCTCGTGGTGATGGCCGTGCGCTACCTGGGAATCATCCCTGGATTCTAGCAGCAGTTGGCGAGGTACGTCTCGACGTCAAACACGGGGCCATCGGCGCAGACCAGCCTGTCGCCGCAGTGGCAGCTCCCGCAGACGCCGATGCCGCATTTCATGACGCGCTCCAAGCTGACCCAGGCGGGCACACCGGCGCGCCTCGCATCGAGGGCCACAGCCCGCAACATGGGCTCGGGGCCGCACGCATACACGGCATCGGCCTGTGGCCAGACGTCCGCAGCGGCATCCAGCGTCGTCCCGTGGACCCCAGCCGAGCCGTCATCGGTGGCCAGGATCAGCCTGCAGCCCAGCTCGCGATACCGCCAGGCCAGCATCAGACCCTCGCGCGAGCGCGCTCCCACGACGGCCGTCACCTCGGTGCCGACCGCACGAAACCGCTTGGCCAACAGCGCCAACCCCGCCGCGCCGCATCCTCCAGCCAGCAGGAGCGGACGCTCGCCGACCAGGTCAAAGCCGTGGCCATAGGGGCCCCGCAGCCAGATGCGACCGCCGACGCCCAGGCGACAACACGCCTCGGTAAAGGGACCCACCTCGGCAATGGTGAGGGCCCCGGGTGCGTCGTCCATCAGGCAGAGGGGACGCTCCTCGATGCCGGGCAGCCACGCCATGACAAACTGGCCCGGCTCGGCAGGCATGGGCGCGTCCAGAATCAGCGTCACGCCACACGTGCCCTCGGCGCGCACCTCTGCGACGGCATACGGACGATGGACGCCGGTCTCAGGCATCATGCGCCGCACCTCGCGCCTCATCGAGGGTCTGAATCCCCAGCTCGTTCATCAACGCGCGCATCTCGTCCATGACCAGACGGAAGACGGCCTCGCCGTCCCGCTGAAGCGCCGAGCCGATCCCGACGGCGGTGGCCCCCGCCATGATCATCGCCAGGGCGTCGCGCCCCGAGGACACCCCGCCCGTTCCCACGATGGGCACCTTGAGCGCCGCCCACAGCTCATAGACGCAGCGCAGAGCGATAGGGTGCATGGCCGGCCCCGAGACGCCGCCGACCAGATTGGAGAGCACCGGCCGTCGCGCCGCCAGGTCGATGAGCATGCCCGGCCCGAGGGTGTTGACAGCGGTGAGCCCATCGGCGCCGGCCGTCATGGCGGCATCAGCCACAGCGACCAGTTCGGGCGTGTTGGGCGAGAGCTTGACCAACAGCGGCCCCGACCAGACGCCCCGCACAGCCCGCGTGACCTCGGCCGTCGCGCGCGGATCGTAAGCAAAGGGCTGTCCGAACTCGTGATGCACGTTGGGGCAAGAGACGTTCAGCTCAATGAGATCGGGCTGCGCTGGCGCCAGGAGCTCCACCGCGGCGGCATACTCGGCGGCGCCTCCGCCAAAGACCGAGGCGATGAGCGCGGCT
>CAYOBT010000412.1:0-2865 GCA_964402205.1 uncultured Anaerolineales bacterium | reverse complement strand
AGGCATGAGCATCACGGACAAGGATGAGGTAGTTCGCTATGCCAATGCCGCCGCCGAGCGCATCTTTGGCGTGGGCCCTGGCGAGCTGGTTGGCCAATCGGTGCATGCCTTTGCCTTAGGTCCAGGCCGAGAACAGATCCGGGCAGAGACCCGACGCCGCGCCGGCGGGAACGATAGCACCTATGAGCTCCAGATCGTCCGGCGCGATGGCGAGCGCCGCACGCTACTCATAACCGCCACGCCGCACCTGGACGAGCAGGGCCGGTTCGCGGGGACCCAAGCGACGTTCCGTGACATCACGGCACGCAAGCGGCAGGAACAAGCCACGGCTCGCCTCAACAGCCTGCTCCTGGGACTCCGCGCCGCTGCTCACAACTTGACGACCGAAGCGCCCCGAGAGCTGATGCTGGATCGGGTCTGTGGGGCCCTGGTGGACGCAGATGCCTATCTTGCCGCCTGGGTGCTCCTCGTGGACCAAGATGAGACGGTGGACTATGCCGCCTTTGCGGGCCCCACCCATCTAGGTGAGCACATCGCAGCGCTTCAGGGCCGGGGCCTACCCGCGTGCATCCACAATGCCCTAGCCGCCCAGAAAGCCGTTCTGACCCACGACGTGAGGCGCATCGACGATGCTCTGTGCGACGCGCCTGCACAACGTGGGCGCCAGCGCCTTGCGGCCTCCTTGACCGCCGCTGGCAAACGCTACGGCACGATCTGCGCCTTGGTCCCCGCAGAGATGCTGATCGACGAACATGAGACAGCGCTCTTTGGCGAACTCGCCCGCGATGTCGCCGACAACCTGCACGCCAGAGACCTCGCCCAGGCCCGCGCCGATGCCGAGAACGCGCTTGCCGCCGAGCGTCAGCGCTTCCAGCGCATGATTGAGCGCGGCAGCGACCTTATCGCGGTTGTTGAAAGCGATGGCGAAATCAGCTACGTGAGCCCCTCCGTGCACCGCCTCGTTGCCCTAACGCCGGAGGGCATCGTCGGCAAGGCCGTCACCAACCTTCTTGTCCTGGAGGGAGATCCCAACACCGCACTCGCGGAACTGCGCGGCCGCCTGCTTGACGGCGAGGCGATCGCGGCTCCATTCAGGCATGCCGATGGCCACCTCATCACGCTAGAGTGTGTGGGGCAGCTCCTGCACCCGAATGACGATCCTGCCACCGGAACCGTCGTCGTCAACGCCCGCGACATCACCGACCGTGTCCAGGCCCAGCGCGCCCTCGCTCGCCGCGATGCCATTTTGACAGCAGCCGGCGAGGCAACGGCCCTACTCCTCGCCAAGGAAGTCGGACCCGACGATCTCCATCAGGCGCTACGCACGCTGGGCGACGCCGTTGATGCAAAGTCGGTCTCGCTCTACAGGCTTGTGGACGAGAGGGGCAACGCCGAGCTCCACGCCGACTGGACCCGTGTGGATCATTCTGATCGCCAGAGTTTCCGCCAGCACCGCAGCCTATCCGAAGCCATCGATCCCGCCCTCAGCCAGCGACTTTTGGAAGGCCACTCTGCCGTTATCACCCCCAACGACGTAACCCAGGAGCTTGCTCGCCATCTGCATGAGATGGGCGCTCGCTCCACCGCGCTCACGCCAGTCAGCGTAGATGGTGAGCCCTGGGGCATCATGTCCGTAGCTAGTGACCGTGTGGACGCCTGGCCGTCCTCCGAGCTCGAGGCTCTGGGCATCGCGGCCAGAGCCTTTGGGGCCGCCATAGCCCGCCAATCCCACCTCGAGGCCCTTCGCGAAAGCGAGGCGCGGTTCCGCCGCTTGGCAGAGAACGCACCCGACGTCATCTACCGTATCGATGTTGGCCCAGAGGGGGGCTTTACGTATTTCAGCCCCGCCATCGAGCGCATCACTGGCCACACTCCTGACGAACACTATGCCAATCCGAGCTTGGCGCTCACCCTCGTCCATCCGGACGACCGGCGTCTCTTGCTCGCGGCAGAACGGGGCCAGGCGAAGCCACGCCAAGCCTTCACCATCCGTTGGCGCCGAGAGGATGGCCGCACCGTGTATACGGAGCAACGCAACGCGCCGGTCTATGACGCCAACGGCCAACTCATCGCCGTAGAGGGCATCGCCCGCGATATCACCGCCCGCGTCCTAGCCGAGAGATCCCTGGAGCGACAGTCAGAGCTGCGACGGCTCCTCATGCAGCTCTCTTCCACCTTTATCAACGTGCCGCTGGACCAGGTCGATGCCGCCATCCAGAACGCCCTCGCTGACCTTTCTACGTTTGTCGGCGCCGATCGCGCGTATCTGTTCCGCTACGATTGGACGGAGCGTACAGCCTCGAACACCCACGAGTGGTGCGCCGCAGGCATCACCCCTCAGATCAATCAACTGCAAGATGTGCCCATGGACACGATGCGTGATTGGATCGATGCCCACTGCCGCGGTGAGCCCATCTACATCCCTGACGTCTTCGCGCTACCCCTAGGCGGCACCCGCGATATCCTAGAGCCGCAAGGCATCCAAAGCCTGCTGGCCATCCCGCTGATCCATGGCACAGACTGTTACGGTTTCATCGGGTTTGACGCGGTCCGGCAGCCACACACCTTCACCGAGGCCGAGCAGCACTTGCTCGAAGTCTTTGCCGAGATGCTGGTCAGTGTGCAGCTTCGACAAGCCACCGTCCAAGAGCTCGAGCGGAGTCGAGAGCAGTATGAGCTCGCCATCCGCGGCAGCAACGACGGCATCTGGGACTGGGACCTGCGGAGCAACAGCCTGTATCTCTCACCCAAGTGGAAGGAGCAGCTCGGCTACCGCGATGACGAGCTGGAGAACACCTTTGCCACCTTTGCCGATCTCCTTCACCCCGAAGAGAGGTCCCAGATACTCGTTCTCTTCCAGGCTGA
>CAYOBT010000411.1:0-2874 GCA_964402205.1 uncultured Anaerolineales bacterium | reverse complement strand
CCTCTCCCCCACGGATATCGTGGGGGAGAGGTTGGAGAGGGGGTTGCGGTCCCGCGCCGCAGACGACGTTGGGGGAGACGACACAGGGGGGCGGCGCTTAGCCTTCCTCGGCCACGATCTCCTCGCGCAGGGTCCGTAGATAGGCGGCGCTGTGGCGCGTGCGCATCTCCATCATCCGCGCGCCGTCCATCGTCTTGGCCGACGAGGGCCGCGGGTGATGCTGCATCACCTCGAACACGCGGTTGCCCTTTTCCAAGAGCCGCAAAAAGTGCATCATGTCCACCGCCGTCAGCTCGGGAAAGCTGGCGAGGAACGCCTCGTCCCACAGCGGGATGCCGATGCTGCCCCAGCCGTCCTCATAGTTGAGGTGGACGTCGGGGTGCTCGCGGTAGAGCAGGCGGGTCACTTCCTTGAGGTCCACCAAGCCCGTGCCCAGCGGCGCGCCCGCCTGCCAGGTGTAGCCCTCGTCGGTGACGTGGATGCAGCCGTCCTTGTAGTGCGTCGTCACGGCATAGGGTGCCAGGACGCGCGCCGCCTCGATGGGATCCTCCAGCAAGCCCAGCGGGTTGGCGGTATCCAGGTTGACGCGCACCCAAGGCGAATCCACCGTCTGGATGAGCCGCTCCAGCTCGCGCGTGGTAAGGTCCACGTGCAGCTCGACGGTGATGGTCACGCCGTGATCGGCAGCCATGGGCGCCAGGCGCTGCAGCACCTTGGTCGTGCGCTCGTACTGTTCGTCAAAGCTGGGCGATGCCTGCATGCGCAAGGGGAACAGGCCAAAGCAGGTGTTCAGGATGTCCGCCCCCAGCCGCTCGGCCAGCGGGAACAGGGGCTCCCAACCCGCCACCAGCTCGTCCACCGAGCGATCGGTCTTGCCGGGGTTGATACTGCTGCCCGTCAGCTCCAGGTAGAGGCCATGGGCGCGTTTGTAGGCCATAAACTCTTCCAAGTAGGCCTCGGACTGCTCGCGCAGGGCGCCCGAGCTGATCTGGCCGCCCTCCAGGCCATAGTCCACGATCTTGTGCAGGATCTCGATGGGGTCCTTGGTGATGAGCGTGATGGTGAGCGCGTCCAACCCGATCTTCATGCGTCTCCTTGTCCTTCTGATGGATACGATGCACAACGTGACGGTCGCGAGATGTCCGTTACATGCGCATACAAGCCTCCACGGCCACCTCGAACAGGGCGCGGCGGACGTCGTGGCGGCCGTTCCATCCGCGAGCGTCCCACACCTCGCCGCTGACGTCGTCGCCAGCATAGAGGAGCTGGCCCAAGCGCACGCCGCGAAAGGCGGCCACCGCAAAGAACGCCGACGCCTCCATCTCGACGGTCAGGCAGCCCTGCTCGCGGCGCCGCGTGACCTTGGCGGGCGTCTCGCGGTAGAACGCATCGGTGGTCCAGGTGAGGCCGGCGCGATAGGGCAGCCCGCGAGCCTCCAACGCCGCGCGGATGGCTGCCAGCGCCTCGGGATGGGGCACTGCCGGGGCATTGGGCGGGAGATAGTGGTAGGACGTGCCCTCCTCGCGGAGGGCGCCCGTGGGCACGACCAGCGTCGCGACGTGGAGCTCGGGGACGAGGGCCCCGGCGCCTCCGCAGACGACAAAGCGATCTCCGCCGCGAGCGATGGCATGCTCCAGCAGCGCGGCCGCCATGGGAGCGCCCACACCCGGGTGAAAGACCGCCAGGCGTTGCCCCGCGCGCTCCATGACATACACCGGATGGCGGCCCATCTCGCTGCCCTCGCTGAGCAGCTCGCTCAGGCGGCCGTCTGCCAGCAGCTCGTCGATGATATCCTGAAAGAAGCAGACGACGCAGCGCGACGGCATGGCCTCGTGCCGCGTGACCAAGGCCCCCGGCTCGATCATAGCGATCGGCTCGGGGTCGAACTCTAGGATGGGAGGGCGCGGGGTCTCCTCTGAGGAACTCATGCCGACGCTGACCCCCAGTCAAAGACCACGCCCAAGAGGCTCTGCGGCTCGTCGCGCAGCCGCGCATAGATGGACGGCGCCTCGTCGATGGGCACGCGATCCAGCACCAGCGGCGCGATCTGCAGGATGCCACGCGCGAGCAGGTCCAGCACCACGCGGACGTCGTCCAGCGCAAAGTGGCAGGTCACCTGAATGCGGCCCTCCAAGCCGTGGAACAGCCCCCAGGGGAAGGTGGTATCGCCACGGACCGCCACCGAGCCCACGATGCCATCATGCTGCAAGAGGCCGTGCTCCTGGATCTGGTGGTAGAGCCGAGGCATGTTGCAGGCGTCGATGATGTGGGTGTAGGGGCCGCGCTGTCTCAGCCGCGCCCAGGCAGCGTCCGAGGAAGCATCCACCGCCTCGTTGGCGCCCGTCGCCAGCGCGAGCTCGAGCCGTCGCGGCACGAGGTCGCTGACGGTGACGGTGGCGCCATGCGCGCGGGCCGCTTGGGCGCAGAACTGCCCGATGAGCCCCTGGCCCGCCACCCAGACCTTGTCGGCGGGGTGAATCTCCAGGTGGCGCACGTGTCGCATGGCCACCGACGCCACGCCCAACAGGGCGCATTGCCATGTGGCGACCTCGGCGGGCAGGCGCATCACCAGGTGGCTGGCGTTGCTATGAGGATCGGCGGAGCCCACGGTGACCAGGTTCCAGCCCCGATGCCCGACATAGCCGCCATAATAGACCAGGTCGCCCTCGCCAAAGCCCTTCACGTCCTCGCCGGCGGCGACGATGCGGCCCACCTGCTGGTAGCCGTGGCTGCTGGGATAGCGCCCAAAGCCGAACTCGTCCAACATGGCGTGGCGCTCGGTGCCGTTGGTGATCCCCGAATAGAGCGTCTCGATGAGGACCTGGTCGCGGCCGGGGTCGGGCGGCGAATCCAGGCTGGCCAGGCGCATCTCGG
>CAYOBT010000410.1:0-2882 GCA_964402205.1 uncultured Anaerolineales bacterium | reverse complement strand
TAGCCGTAGCTCAGGCTCAGGCCGTTGCTCGTGCCCTGGATAACGCCTTGCGGCACGCCCACGCCGCCGCCGGCCAAAAACTTGATGTCCTCGTCCATGGCCATAGCGTTGGCAAAGCTGCGCAGCAAGTGCGCCTCGATGTTGTAGGCCGCGTCTTCGAGCAGGTTCTTTGACAGCGGCGTGGTGGCCATCACGGTATGCACCGGAATGGAGGCCATGCCGTAGGTCAGGTTGGTCTCAGCCTCGGTCGAGCCCGGCTTCTCGTCCACCCAGGTCACACGCACGGCGTTGGCATACACACCAGCAGAGCCGCCGGTGGCCTTGGGATACTCAACCTTGTCGCGGCTGGTCGTGACCTTGTTGGCCAGCGGGCGTACCACGGTCAGACCGGGCAGCCGCTCGATAATGCGCGCCTGAAAGTCGACCGGCACAACGTACCCGCCGAGGTCAGCCACCGCTTCGACCATCGTGGCCTTGAGAGACGCCACGTCCTGGCCCTCTTCCAACGCCTTCATGACCGCCTTGGGCGTCAACACAAGCTCTTTCATCAGCCGTTGCTCGTCGCGCTCCAGCGCAATCTCGCCATGTCGGCAATACTTGATGAACGCCGACTTTTGCGCCCAATACTTTTCCTGATAGTCAGGCCCGTTCACCTCGGTCAGAACCGCCTTGATGAACGAATCCGGCTCGCCAAACTGACGGACAAATGCCGCCTTCATGGGCGAGATGGCCTCGGGCTCGGTCGCCTTTTGTGGCTCAGGCTGTACGCTCGCGCCAGTGCCAGCACCCGGATCGGGCGCGCGCACGGGCTCGGGAGCCGCAGCCGTGAGCTTGCTCAACGTGCCCAGCTCGTCGAGAGCCGCCTTGAGCGTCTCGGCCTTGCCGCGCCACTCGCGTCCCTTCTCCAGATCGCCAGCATTCAGCGCCTTTTCCGCCTCAGCCTTGGCGACTGCAAAATCTTCATGCAGTGTCATTTCAATCACCTCACAACGTTTTCAATCTACAAAGTCAGTAGGTACAGTCGTTCCAGCTCCATCTCGACCGCTTTTCGCCGTGACTCCTCGTCACCTTCTGGCACCAGCAGCCCACTGGGTAGCTCTAGTCCGACCGCTTTATAAACCGCCTGCATTTCGGTCACAGGCCTGTCTATCATCCGATACTCGATAGGCGCCGGCGTGTAGGTCGCCTCGTACACCGGCCAGTCTGTTATCTCGCCATCCTTCGTGGCCTTGGCCGCGTGCGGGATAGCGCCGCTCGACATGCGCAGCTTGCCCGCCTTGACCAAGTTCTGTATGGCTTCGTCGTACTTGTCGGCGAGCGTCATTTGCGACTCGACCCACCAGCCCACGCTGTCCTTTTCCATGATGTCGGTCACGCCCAACGGCGTGGCCTTGAGCGTCTTGTTTGCGCCGTGGTGGTAGAGCGCGGGCAGCTTGCCCACAGTGCGGAATATCTGGTCGATGCCCTTGGTCGCGGGCGTGAACCATTGCCCCTGTAGGTCCGGCGCGTCTTCGTCGCCGAACAGAATCAGGTAGCCCGCCAGCCGGTTGCCGCCCAGCGCCTTGACGCAGTAGCGGTCGTCAATCGGCTCCGGCGTCACAACCTTGTCAGCCTCTGGCTCCGTCACGTCGCCCTCGTGCTTGTCCTCGTCTGCCATCACGTCCTCCAATCAATAAAAAGAGCCGCTCCCCCCAGGGTGTGTGAACATCCCCAGGAAAAGCGGCCATCCTTTACGGTGTGCCGATATGCTATTGTCTAGCGACTGCGCTTGTGCGCTCTCCGTATGTCGCTCGTTGTCGGAGCCATCTCTAGCGCGCGCTCGATGGCGTCCACCAGCTTGAGCAGCGCTTCGCGTACTGCCAGCCAGAAAGCTTTGTCCATTGTCATTTTCTCAGCACCATCCATTGATGCCTGTTTGGATGCGACCAGCTCGGGAATTGCGCTTTCAGCTTGGCTGCTTTCGCCATCTTGGCTAGCGTCTCAGGCCGATAGAGTACGCAGTTGGGATACGTCCAGCCCTTTGCATCGCTGTCCTTCGAGCCCTGACGGAACGTCGCCACTGCGATGCCCCGCGGCCCTAATACCATGGCGATCTGCGTCATGCAGTGCGCAATCTGCGCCTTACTCGCGTGCGTCCATATCGAGTGGAGCAGCACATAGTTGAACAGCCGCCCCGTCTTGCTGAGCGTGAACGTGTCATCGGTGAGAAACACCGGCTCGCGCGCGTCAACTATCGTTTGCCCTAGCTCGTGCGTTACGCCCGCGTGCACCAGTTCCTCGTTGGGCTCGATGCCCCAATAGCGCCCACGGTTCAGGTAGACAATGAACAGCCGCCCCGCGCGCAACGCCCCGCAGCCTACGTCTAGCAGGTAGTGGTGCTCCCGCAAGCCCAGCTCGATCAGCCGGCAGAATTGCGCCGCGCCGATGGCGTCCCACTTTCCCTCGCTGCCTACGTACTGGCGATAGTTCACGCCAACCCCATCCAGCGCAGAAACGTTGTCGCAATCAGCCCCGCAATGCCGCCCAACACGGCCAGCGCAATCGCGCTCAGGCCCAGGGCCAGCGCCATAGCGAACACGTGCTGCTCTAGTGATGGCTTGTTCATCATCCCCCCCGCTCGGCCTCTTTGCGCCATTCAATCGCCTCTTGCAGCGCAACGACTAGCTCCTCGGCCTCGGCAACCGTCATCCCCTCTGCACCCACCCAAATAGGCGCGCGCCTCCATTTGCTTGCGTCCATGCTTGGCTGGTCAAATGCTTTCACCCACAAGCCGCCGTCTAGGTGGTATGTGTCATCCTCGTCATTGCTATGCCGAATCGTCCACATCCGTTCCCTTGTGCGCTCCATGTCATCCCCCCCAAATCTTGTCGATCTCGCGCTCC
>CAYOBT010000409.1:0-2882 GCA_964402205.1 uncultured Anaerolineales bacterium | reverse complement strand
GAGGCGGGACATCACACCGTGGGCGACCCTACCGAGGGTGCTCTCGTGGTGGCCGCTGCCCAGCTTGGGCTCTGGAAGGCCACGCTGGATCGGCAGATGCCTCGCGTGGCGGAGGTGCCCTTCACCTCAGAGCGGAAGCGCATGACAACCGTGCACGACATGGCAGCGCCGCCGACCGGTAGGCTTGGCGATGTGTTGCGCTATCTTCGGGGCTTTCTGCCAGAGGGTGAGCACGTGGTGTTCACCAAGGGTGCCGTCGATGGGCTGCTCGACGTGTGCGACCGCGTCAATGATGACGGCACGCTGCGTCCCATAGACGCACCATGGCGGGAACGCATCATGCGAACCAATGACGAGATGGCGAGCAAAGGCGTAAGGGTGCTCGGCGTCGCTACCAAGACGTTGGACGCTCTACCAGAGGATGCCGACGAGGATGGCCTCGAGCGCGGTCTAGTCTTTATTGGTATGATGGGGATGATCGACCCCCCGCGATCCGAGGTCAGGCAAGCCGTCGACCAGTGCCGCACGGCTGGCATCAGGCCGGTCATGATCACAGGCGATCATCCTCTTACGGCTCTCAATATCGCCTGCCAACTGGACATCGCTGATCAAGGGGACTCGGATCGCCAGGTGATCACTGGGCCCGCCTTGGCTGCCATGTCTCTGGAGGAACTGGAAGGCGTCGTTGAGGATGTATCTGTCTATGCGCGGGTGAGTCCCGAGCACAAGGTCAAGATCGTGGAGGCCCTCAAGAGGCGGGGACATTTCTGTGCCATGACGGGCGATGGGGTGAACGATGCGCCCGCACTCAAACGCGCCGACATTGGTGTCGCCATGGGCATCACCGGAACCGATGTCAGCAAGGAAGCCGCTGACATGGTCCTGCTAGATGACAACTTTGCCACCATTGTGCACGCCGTCGAAGAGGGGCGTACGATCTATGAGAACATCCGCAAGTTCGTGCGCTATATCATCTCTAGCAACGTCGGCGAGATCCTCATCATGCTCATGGCACCAGTCCTGGGGCTTCCCGTGCCTCTTTCGGCGGTGCAATTGCTTTGGATCAACCTGATCACCGATGGCGCGCCTGCCTTGGCGTTGGGCATGGAGCCCGCCGACGCGAACACCATGAGGCGTCCTCCGCACGACCCTGACGAGAGTGTTCTGGCACGTGGGCTGGGGAGCTATATCCTCTGGGTAGGCATGCTGTTGGGCGCGGTCAGCCTGGTGACGCTCTACTTCGCTCGGCATCTGGGCGGCCAGGTAGCGCAGACGATGGTGTTCACGACGCTGGGCATCTCCCAGATGGGAAACGTGTTGGCGGTGCGCTCCGATCGCGAGTCGCTCTTTGCGCAGGGGATCTTGTCGAACAAGTGGTTGCTAGGCTCGGTTCTGCTGACGCTTGTGCTGCAGATGACGGTCATCTATGCGCCGTTTCTACAGGCCGTGTTCGACACCATCGCGTTGACGGCAGGCCAGCTAGGGATGAGCCTGGCGCTGAGCTCTGTGGTTTTCATCGTGGTTGAGATCAGTAAAGCTATTGGGCGCCATCGCGACTGCGCTACGAAAGCCGGCACCGGTGCATAGGGGAGGAAGATGGTTGTTTTGAGAATGGTCGATCCTGACGATGCTCCGCTGCTGGCGGATCTGGCACAGGCGTGTGGGCTTGATGGCTGGATTGATGCGCGCGCGGTGACCCGCTTTTTGCTGGCGGATCCCACCAGCCCTCCAGAGATGCGTCTTCTGGCAGTGTGCGACGGTACCCCTTGCGGGTTCGCTGGCGCCAGCTTGCGAGAGGGGCAGGCCGTCGTCCAGTTGTTCGGCGTCATCCCTCAGCACAGACGAGAGGGAATCGCTGCCCGTCTGCTGACCGAGCTAGAGGGTCGTGCGAGGGATCGCGGCATGACGAGCATGCAGGTGACGGGCGTGCCGGGCGGCTACTTTTTCCCTGGCGTGCCTATCGACGCCACTCCCGCCATCTGTCTCCTGGAGAAGCGAGGGTACCGCACCGATCGGAACTGCCGCGTGGACATGGACGTCGATCTCATGGCCGCGGACTTGGACACATCGGCGCAGGTTGAGTCCTTGGCGGGGCAGGGCGTCCAAGTACGGCGGGCGACGCGGCCAGAGATCGACGCGGTGGCGCGATTCGCGGAGCAACACTTTTCTCGGGCGTGGGGCATGGAGGTGCAGGGAGCCGTTGCTGCGGACGCCGACGAGCTGCCGCTCTTTGCTGCATGGCACCAGGGCGAGGTCGTCAGCTTTGCGGTCTACGATACGCTGGGTCATGCGCGATTCGGGCCGACGGGTACGCGACCCGATGTGCGACAGCGAGGGATCGGGACAATCCTGCTAAAGCTGTGTCTGGCGTCGATGAGATCGCGCGGCGATGCCCATGCCCAGATTATCTGGGTTGGGCCGATTGGGTTCTATGCCCGTGCTGTGAACGCGCGGATTCATCGTGCGTACTGGAGCTACGGCAAGGAGCTGGCCTGAGAGAGCGAGCGGAGAGAGGAGCCTGCGTGGGCGTCGGATACCTGTACGATCCGGCCTTTCTCGAGCACGATGCCGGTCTGGGGCATCCAGAGAGCCCGGCGCGCATTCGAGCCATCTTGAATCTGCTTGAGCATAGCGGACTTGGCGAGCAAGTACAACGCCTGCCAGTGATGCCTGTGGAGGATGAGGATATCCTCCGCGTGCACGACGCTGCGCTCTTGGAGCGCCTAGAACGGCTGGCTGACGCGGGGGGCGGGCGTCTGGATCCCGATACGAGCATTGGCACAAGGTCGTATGTCGCCGCGCGAATGGCTGCCGGCGCGGCTCTCTGCGGGGCGCGCGACGTCTGGCTCGGTGAGGTCCAGAGCGCCTTTGCGCTCACGCGG
>CAYOBT010000408.1:0-2898 GCA_964402205.1 uncultured Anaerolineales bacterium | reverse complement strand
AAGCAGACGGTCCTAGCGTCCATCCGCTCACAGGGCAAGCTAACGCCAGAGCTAGAGGAGGCCATCCTCAGCGCCGACCAGCTCCAGGCGGTGGAGGATCTGTACCTCCCCTATCGCCCCAAGCGGCGCACCCGTGCGACCATCGCCAGGGAGCACGGTCTCGAGCCGCTGGCCGATCGCATCCTTGCCCAGGACACATCCGAAGACGCGCTGCAGCACCTTGCGGGCAGCTTTCTTTCCAAAGAGGTGCCGACTGTGGCAGACGCGCTCAGCGGGGCCCGCGACATTGTCGCCGAGACCATTGCCGAAGACGCCGGCGCACGCGGCGAGGCTCGAAACCTTGCGCTGAAGACAGCCCAGATCTGCGCCGAGCGTCGGCCAGAGGCGCAAGACCCGCAAGGCACGTACGACGCGTATGCCGATCACGAGGAGCCGCTCGCGACCATTCCCCCGCATAGGTTGCTCGCCATCAACAGGGGCGATCGCGAGGGCATCCTCAAGACGCGGCTATCCTTTGATGACGATCGCCTCCTTGATGCGCTTCGTGCCCGCTTTGGGCCTGGCACCAGGCCAAGCCCCACCTCGCAACTGGAGCTTGCGCTGCGAGATGGCTACGACCGCCTGCTGCTGCCCGCCATCGAGCGCGACCTCCGAGCGCAGCGCACCGATGAGGCCGAGCAACACGCCATCAGCGTCTTTGCCGAGAACCTACACGATCTGCTCCTGCAGCCTCCCTTGCACGACGCTCGCGTCATGGGCATCGACCCGGCGTACCGGACAGGCTGCAAGGTAGCGGTGGTCGACGAGACTGGCGATCTACTCACCATCGCGACGGTCTACCCGCATCCACCACAGAACCGCCGTGACCAGGCTGTCGAACAGCTCTCTGCCATGATCGCGGAACGCGACGTGGAAGTCATCGCCATCGGGAATGGCACGGCCAGCCGCGAGACCGAGGCCTTGGTGGCGGAGCTCATCGCCGACGGCGCTCCCGTCAAGTACGTCATGGTCAGCGAGGCGGGCGCGTCCGTGTACTCGGCCTCGAGGCTGGCAGGCGCTGAGCTTCCCAGCTTGGACGTGTCGATAAGAGGCGCCGTGAGCATTGCACGTCGCCTGCAGGATCCCCTGGCCGAGCTCGTCAAGATACCGCCCCAGAGCATTGGCGTCGGCCTCTATCAACACGACGTGGATCAAGGCGCGCTCACGAGTGCGCTCAGCGACGTCGTCGAGAGCGCCGTCAATCAGGTGGGAGTTGATCTGAACACAGCCTCCCCGGCGCTCTTGGAGCACATTTCGGGCTTGGGCCCCGCCCTAGCCGACCGCATCGTTGCGCATCGCAACGAGCACGGCCCCTTTCGCACGCGGCGCGAGCTTCTCGATGTCCGCGGTCTGGGACCCAAGACCTTTCAGCAAGCCGCCGGATTCCTGCGCATACGCTCCGGCGACGAGCCACTCGACAACACAGGGATCCATCCCGAGTCTTACGAGGCCTGCGCGCGGCTGCTGCACCTCATGGGCCATGAGAGCGATCAGCCTTTGCATTCGGGGCGCTTGCGCGAGGCTTGGCAGGCCCTTACCGCGCTGCAGCAGCCCGCTGAAATCGCGGACGCCATCGGCGTTGGCACGCCGACGCTGCGCGACATCCTCGATAGCCTCCTCAAGCCAGGGCGTGACCCTCGCGACGAGTTGCCACCTCCTGTTCTCCGGAGCGATCTCCTCACCATGGACGATCTTCACGAGGGGATGATCCTCAAGGGCACGGTGCGCAACGTGGTCGACTTTGGCGCCTTTGTGGATATCGGCGTCAAGCAAGATGGCCTCGTCCATATCTCGCAGCTTTCGGAGCGCTTTGTCAGGGATCCGCGTCAGATCGTCCGGACAGGCCAGATCGTCCGCGTCCGTGTGCTCAGCGTGGACCAGGAACGTGGGCGCATCGGGCTCAGCATGAAGGGTGTTCCCCAAGCCCAATAGGGCCCCGTCAGCAAACGGCTGGCGCCCTGAGAGGGCGCCAGCCGTCCTTTCGCGCGTGCGTCAGACAAGCTCGCTATGGCCAGACCAGCCAGCTCACATCATCGATGTACATGGCGGAACGCGCCCCAGATCCATCGTTGAACGTCTCAAAGTGGAGCTGAACCTGCTCCCCAACATAGCTCGCCAAGTCCGACTCGTCGAACGTAAGGCGCATCCACTCTGGCCGATGCGTCTCGGAATAGCCCGTGTCAAAGAACAGATAGTGGTAGTTCAACCATGGATCAATGATGATCGCATAGTGTTGATCCGCGGTATCGCTCTCATCGCCAACCGACTCTCGGTACACCCAGAACGAGAGCTCCATCGCGCTGGCGTCCGAGGGGACGTCGACCAACTGCGTAGCCGAGGAATAGCTGTAGGTCTGGACGCCACCCTCCTCGATGCCGGTGCGGAGCGCCCAGTTGCCCATGTGCGTCTCAAGCATCGAATAGCCGCCCGTGTACCCACTGGACCGGAAGAACCAACCTTCGTCGCTCTCGCAATCGCCATTCTCGATCAACTCGAAACCGCGATGGTAGCTGCGATAGATGGCAGGTAGATACGTCGGCGGCACGATCTCATACAGTCCCCCACCTACCGTATGCGTGATCTTTGACGTTGCGCTATCCCACAGGTCATGGAGATCAAACCCGAACACACTCGTGCCCGACGCGATGCCCTTGAACGTCACTACCGCAACGGTTCCCTGCCCCGAAAAGGGCGGAGAAGCGTCTGCCAACACCGAATACTCGATCTGCCCTGTTCCATTGTCTGCCTGATTCATCAACTGGAGCTGGCCGGTAAAGATATCCCCAGGCGCAATCTCCACCGTCCCGGTCGTCACAGGATTGGCATCCGGGACCTCGAGAACGTCAGGATCAAAGAGCA
>CAYOBT010000407.1:0-2903 GCA_964402205.1 uncultured Anaerolineales bacterium | reverse complement strand
TAGGCCACTGGCTCATCTATGGCGATCCAGCGGGCGCTTGGGGTGCTGATGGAGGAGCCGCCGAATACCCAGCCGCTGATCAGCCCCCCGGCTATCCATTCGTCTGACATGTAGTTGTTGGATTGATAGAGCACGCCGTCTGGGCCCACGATGGGTGGATATCTATTGCCGCTGTGCGTGCCATGCCAAAGGATCGGAGCGTACTCGGGATTGTTGTCGTGATCGAAATCGAAGGTGACCTCGCGCCCTGTCTGGCGATCGAGAACCAGGGAGGTCCTGCGCCATGGCATGCTCTCGAAATACTGCAGCACGCGAGTGGCATCAACCCTCCCCTCCGAGTCCCTGGGCCCGAACGTTGTGCCTCGCGGTTCTGTAGCGCGATCGGGCCAGATATCGTCCCTTTCCCTGTTCTGGAGGTCAAAGCCATAGGCCGGGGGCAAGAAATGACGGTAGCCATTGCTGCCGGCCAGCACGACGACGTCGGCTCCACAGGCAGCGTCTTGATAGATGACCGGCCACCAGGTCTGAAAGCCAGCTCCCGGTAGCTTGGCCGATTTCCACACCAGGTCGCCCGTGAGAGCGTCGAGGGCGTAGGCGTGCGAGTCATCGGAGGCGATGTAGATGGTGCCGTCGCTGTACGCTGCCGAATAGCTGATGGGCCCCTCTGTGGCATACGACCATGCCAGCGTTGCGCTATCCCCGTTGTCCTCGATGGCGTACATTCTGCCGTCGCGATTGCCGGCATAGACGATCGTGCGGCCGTCCATCTCTAGCACCAGCGGGTTGGTTTCGAATCCGGCTTTGGCCCGGTACGTCCAGAGGGCTGCGCCGGTACCAGCATCGATGGCGTGGATGCGGCGATCATAGCCGCCCACATAGGCGACGCCCCCGTAGATGGTGGGCGCATTGCCCAAGGGCAGATCGGTCGGGTATACCCACGCCGTTGCGCCGGTGTCGGCATCGAATGCATACAGGCCCTCGGCTGTGGAGAGATACAGAAGGCCACCTGCGGCAATGACTTGTATCTTGGGTGGGATATAGGCATCGATCACGCGGTACCAGATGGGACTAAGCTCACCCCGTACCTCGACAGCGTTCCAGGAGGTGCGCTGAGGGTTGGCACCAGCCATGGGCCAGCTTGTTGAGGACTGGATCTCAGCATCGGCCAGCTCGGCGACCCCACTAGCGCCTGCGAGCGCTGGGTCTTCGGCCAAGGCCATGTTGGGGGCGGTCAGGGCGCTCCAAAGCATGGCCAAAGCCAGGGCGACACGCGCGGCTCGCCCCACACGGGGCCTAATCGTACGGCCAGAGTTCATGGACCCCTCGCTACTCGTGCGCATGCTATCGCATCACGCAAGCCAGAAAAAAGCGGTGTGGATTGGCTAGAACGGTCACCGTGGCTGTGCTAATGCCGCCCTGCGCGTCGTTCAGCTCGGCCTGGTTGACCAGCCGCTCAAGGGCTCCGGTGCTAACCATCACCGAGTAGGTGATGTGTACTTCCTGCCCAGTGGCCGGGCTGCCTTGCCATGTGATGCGTTGCTGATCCGCATCATAGACCGGCTGGGGATGGGGATCGGAGATCTCCAGATCGCCCACCCAGGTGATACCGATTGGCAGCGTATCCGTGAGAACGAGCGGATCGCCTGTCCCCGCAAACCGCAGTGTGTACCCGATGGCCTCGCCTTGGTCGGCGCCCGCCTTGTCCGCTTCCTTGACGATCTGGGCGATGGGTTCGCCCCAAGTGACCGTCAGGGTGGGGCGGCCCTCGATGCCCGAGATGTCGGAACTGAAAAAGTACCTGCCGCTGTGGTAATCCCACGCGGGCGAGTAAACGGCCAGCTGCAGCGGGGTGCCCATGGCATAGGCCTCAGCGACGGCGCCGCTCACATCCCATTCGCGGGGTATGCCCGGCCACGGTGGGGCCTCGTCTAGCGGGGGCACCCAAGCGGTGGCGATGTTCTCCATGGCTGGAGGGGCATTGTTCCAGGTAATCGACGGCTCTTGCCAGTCCTCGTCGACCGTGGAAACCTGGATGAGCGAGGGCGTTGGCGTTGGTGTCTTGTCGGCGCCAGCGCTGCCGTTTTGGTAGAGCGTCAACTGGGCCGAGAGAATCTCCTTGCCGGCGGGAACAGCCTCCAGCGGGAAGGTGACATAATACTTGGAGAAGCAGGGCCACTCACTGATGTGGCCGAGATTCTGCACATTGAGGAACTCCTTGCCGGCCCAGTTCAGGCTGCCCCACGTGGGGAAGAAATCGGGTCCGGCGGGGGCGCCGCAGGTGCTGCTGCCGCCTACATCAGCGTCGGGCACAATCGCGCCACTCTCGCCGTGACGAATCGAAACCATGCCCCCGAAGCTGGCCGGCGGCGGCTCGTACGCGGGCGGCGCGCCGAACGAGAGCTCGGACCATGTGGACGGATCGGTCGCGCTCATGCCCGTTGGCCAGACTTGTTTGCCTAGTGGCGGACCTCCGGCGTCGTCGCGATCGTGTAGCACCAGCGCGATGCGCCAGATGGTCCCCTGCGCGGGTGGACCACTCAGTCCCAAGCTAGTGAACGGGAGGTAGTAGAGCAGGGTCCAGCCACGATCGTCAAGGCTGGTGTTGGGCGCATCTCCGTTCCACGACGCGGAGGTGTCGAAAGAGAGCGCTAGTCGCTCCCACCCATTGGCGCCATGCTGATAGGCAGTCTGGTAAGCGAGGCGGTCTGTCGGATCGTCAGGATCGTCTCTCCACGAGAGTTGGCCATCGAACCGGTAGCTGCCCTCCAATGCCAAAGGAGCTCCGCTGGAAGCGTTCAGGTACACCGACACGGCATCCCAGTCGGTCAGGTTCCCAGCAGACGGTGATGTGTCATACCACAGGCGACGATCCATAATGTTGACGTGCACGTATAGGTGGCTGT
>CAYOBT010000406.1:0-2912 GCA_964402205.1 uncultured Anaerolineales bacterium | reverse complement strand
TGGCGTTGTGCGGGTGTAGCTCAGCTGGCAGAGCGTCTGCTTCCCAAGCAGGATGTCGTGGGTTCGAATCCCATCACCCGCTCTGAGCAGGGCTTGGGAAGCCCAAGCGCATCATCCAGGTGGTGATGCGCTTTCGCTATGGGGTACGCCCCGCCTCTGTTGGCTCGCAGAAGATTGCGAGTAGACAGCATTCATGCTATACTGATTCAAAGTGTTGATCAGGACGAGTATCCGTTGTGCAAACGATAGGGAGTGGGGGGCATCGACTGGAACCCCCCTCGGGATGCCAGCGGCGAAAACCACCTGAGAGCGGGCACCAGACGCGAGAGCAAGGTGCCCCGGTAGCCCCGTTACAGGCTCCAGAGCGCGGCCCGCCTGCTAGGCCGCGGAAAATGGGTGGAACCGCGTGAGCGCGCCCTCTCGCCCCATGGGGAGAGGGCGCTTTTGCATGCCGTATACGCCCGCCTGGGCCCATACCATGGAGGTTGCAATGCCCAAGTATGATCTCGATACGATACGACACTCTGCCGCGCACGTGATGGCAGAGGCGATGCTCGAGCTGTTCCCTGATGCCAAGCTGGGCATCGGGCCCGCCATTGAGGATGGCTTCTACTATGACTTTGACCTCCCGCGCTCTCTGACAGAGGACGACTTGGACGACATCCTCGAGCGGATGAAGGAAAGCATCAAAGCGAGGCAGGATTTCCAACGGGAGGAAGTCAGTCGCGACCGGGCCAGGGAGCTCCTGTCAGACCAACCCTACAAGCTCGAGCTGCTCCGGGATCTGCCGGAAGATGCGCCCATCTCCATCTATCGACACGGGGACTTTGTGGATCTGTGCCGCGGCCCCCACGTAAGCAACACGGGCGATCTGCGCTGGGATAGCGTGGCGCTCCAGAGCATCGCCGGTGCCTACTGGCGTGGCGACGAGAAACGGCCCATGCTGCAGCGGATCTATGGGACCATCTGGCATAGCAAGCGCGAGCTGCGAGAGCACCTGGCGCGCCTGGAAGAGCTTGCCAAACGCGATCACCGTTGGTTGGGGCGAGACCTCGATCTCTTCTCCCTGCATGAGGAGGCGGGTGCGGGTCTTGTGTACTGGCATCCCAAAGGCGGGCGCATCCGCACCATCATCGAGGACTATTGGCGACAGAAGCATTTCCAGGGCGGCTATGACATCGTCTATTCGCCCCATATCGGACGCTCGTGGTTGTGGGAAAAGTCGGGACACTTGGGCTTCTACAGCGATTCGATGTACGCGCCGATGGACATCGACGGGCAGGACTACTATCTAAAGCCGATGAACTGCCCCTTCCACATCATGATGTACCGATCGCGGACGCGTTCCTACCGCGATCTGCCCCTGCGTTGGGCCGAGCTGGGCACGGTGTACCGCTATGAGCGTAGTGGAGTGTTGCATGGCCTCCTGCGCGTACGCGGTTTCACGCAGGATGATGCGCATATCATCTGCACACCCGACCAGATCGAGGACGAAATCCTAGGTGTGCTCCGCTTCTCTCTGGCCATGTGGAACGCCATGGGCTTTGCTGACGTTGCAGCCTACTTGTCCACGCGTCCGGAAAAGGCGGTGGGCGAGCCAGCACGGTGGGATCAAGCAACAGTCTCGCTGCGACGAGCGCTCGAGGAAGAAGGCATGGCCTACGAGGTGGACGAGGGCGGCGGTGCTTTCTATGGACCCAAGATCGATCTCAAGATTCGCGATGCCCTGGGCCGCGAATGGCAGATGACAACCATCCAGTTCGACTTCAACGAGCCGGAGCGCTTTGATATGGTCTATGTGGGCGATGATGGCAAGGAGCATCGTCCCTACATGGTGCACCGCGCGCTGCTGGGATCCATGGAGCGCTTCTTTGGACTGCTCATCGAGCACTATGGCGGGGCCTTCCCCTTGTGGATGGCGCCTGTGCAGGCGGTCATCATCCCCATCACGGATCGCCATCATGCATACGGGCGCGAGCTCGAGGAGAATCTTCGCGAGGCTGGGCTGCGCGTCGAGCTGGACGATAGCAACGACCGCATGAACGCCAAGATCAGGACAGCACAGCTGAACAAGGTGCCCTATATGCTTGTCATCGGCGATCGAGAGCTGGAGGATGAGGCCGTCTCGGTGCGGCTGCGAAGCGGCGAGGATCTCGGCGCCATGCCTGTGAACGTGTTCCTCGCCAAGGCTAGCGACATCGTCGCTCGTCGAGACAACTACCGTCTCTGGGATGACGCGTCGCAGGCATGAGGCACTGGTATCGCTTGGCTCGCTGTCGAGCTGCGGGCGAGAAGGGAGCGCCAAGGCGTTTCGCCTTGGCGCTCTTTCGGTGAGACGCTATAATCGTCGCCTGTTGTGCTGCGCGGGTAGAATCTGCTGGGGAGGGTGTCTATGCGTCGCGCTCTTGCTGCGCTGATGCTCTTGCTCGCTGGGGCGCTTGTTTGGACGCCTGGCGTCGCGGCTGACTGTCCTGGCAACAGGATCGCCAACGCGGGCTTTGAGGAGGGGGCCTACAAGACCGAAGGGATGGGCACCAGCCTCTCGTCATGGCTGGCCAACAGTTGGATGCCCTGGTCCATCCTCGGCGATGCTACCAACAACCGCGAGGTAGAGTACAAGCTGGTGGACGCTATCTCCGTGGGTAGCGATTACCATATCAACAGCGGCCGCTATTCCCAGGCCTTCTTTACGACCTACGGCACGCATACGGGCGGCTTCTACCAGCGCATCCAGGTGCCTGCTGGCAGCCGGGTCACGTTCAGCATCTGGGCACAGATCTACACCGGCGAACGCGAGCTGATCTCGAACGGGCACCCGTATTCGGATCTCGAGTGGCCAAGCAGCCCCGACGACAAGCGTGGCCCGGGCAACTATCGCGTCTGGGCGGGCGTGGATCCCTATGGCAGTGCAC
>CAYOBT010000405.1:0-2913 GCA_964402205.1 uncultured Anaerolineales bacterium | reverse complement strand
GTGACGATGATCCGGGGCCCCGTAGATTCCTCGGCGCGTTCACAAGTCACCTCGCACGCGACCGAGTCGCGGCCCACGGTGGCATGCTCCAACACGTTGCTGGCCAACTCGCTCAAAATCATCGCAAGATGCTGAGCTGGCTCGCTAGCAAGCACCACGTCCGAGCCCGTCACTCGCCAACTCACATCGTTTCCAGGAGAGCCGAGCACGGAACCCACTACCTGGGAGGCAAGGTCCTGGAACGACACGGGCCCCCACCTCGTACGAGAGAGCAGCTCGTGGGCTGTAGCTAGAGCCTGGATGCGCGCAGCAAGAGCGGTCAAGATCTGCTGGTAGACCTCGTGGTGCTCGGGCAGAACCGACCGCCCTTGGGCATAGAGCAAACCAATGATGGCCGTCAGATTGTTCTTGACGCGGTGATTCACTTCGCGAAGCAGCACAGCGCGCTGCTCCGCGTCGCGCTGTGCTTGCTCGAGAAGCCTCGTGCGCTGGATCACCAAGGTTGCCTGATCGGCAAACATAGAGAGCAGGCGCGCATCGGCGTGGTCAAAGGCGGACTGGCGATCGTCATCGCCAACATACAGTGCGCCGATCACCTCGCCATCCAGACACAGCGGCACGGCAACGGCTGGACCGATGGGAGCATCTGGATAGGCCCGCTCGCGGTCTCCCCAGGAACGTTCAGCACCCACTAGGACCACCCGTCCTTCTGCCGCTGCTCGACCGGATACGCCCTCTCCGAGGCGCAACGTCGTCTCCACATAGTCGCCGGGCGCGCCGTGGCTCACCGCTAGCTCCAACAGGGCTCCGTCGCTACGCGTCAAATAGAGCCCCCCCCTGGGCGCATCAAGGAGGCCGGCAGCTCGCGCAACGATGGTCGCCAGCAGACTGTGAAGGTCCGTCTGAGCATTAAGCTGCAGCAATGTCTCGTGAAGCGCTGCCAGCTCGCGAGCCCGCCGCGCCAAGGCCTCCACGGTCTGTTGTTGCAAAGCTGCCTGTTCCACCAGCACGCCGACCTTGCAGCCATCCGACACGGACGGGTCGCCAATGCCGAACGTTACCACGCCCTGCTCGCTGCCATCGCCGAGAAGCCCAACTGGGCCAGAGTCATCGGTGCGCCAGAGTCCCTGCTCGTGCGCCAGCCTGAGGTCGGGCAGAAGGAGTGGGGCCACTTGGCTGACCGTACGCCCTGCGAGGTCCTCAGGCGACAGGGCACCCGCATAGCCGGCCATGGCCTGGTTGCACCAGACGACCTCCATCGCACCAACATCCCGAGACTCTCCATCCCTCACCCAACGAAGCTCCATGTACGGCATGCTCAGGTGACGAGCGAGCTGTCTATAGGCCGCCGCGTCGGTATGGTGGATGTCGGCCCTGTCCGCAGACCCAAACGGCCGCCCAACGTCGCGGCTATCCTGACCTTCCGCCTTGCGCATCGAAACCGTCACACGCCATCTCCTGCGATACGTCTGTCCGAACGAGACTTGCCTATCCCACCCTATTATGGCGGTTTCTACGACAATGGTGCCTTTGGCTGACGTAAATCTCGCGTCGGGATTCCTTGACGGATGCGAGTTGCTCCGTAGTCTCATCTCTTGGATAATGCGTCGCAAAGAGATCAAGCGGACTGCCAGAGCATGGAGCAGACGACCGCATCGAGAGGAGGATCGCAACTATATGCCGCGCGTGATGCTATGGGATTTCGACCGGACACTGGCCTACCGCGATGTCGGCTGGAGTGCCACCATGGTCGAGCTTGCCGCCGCTGAGGGAGTCTCGCTAGATCCCGACGATGTCCGTCCTCATTTGGCCGGGGCTTTTCCCTGGGATCGTCCCGAGGCGGACCACCAATCTTTTCGCGAGGCCGATGCTTGGTGGACCCGCATGTCTGCGGGCATCGCCGACGCTTACCGATCCTGCGGTCTCCAAGACAGGCTAGCCGACACGCTCGCTACCAGATTCCGCGCAGCCTACCTGAACATGGAACGCTGGCACGTTTATGGCGACACAATTCCCGCTTTGCACGCGCTCAAGCATGCCGGCTGGGTTCATGTGATCTGCTCGAATCACGTGCCCGAGTTGCCTCAACTCGTGCAATCCTTGGGCCTGGCCGGCTGTGTTAAGAGGGTCGTCTCCTCGGCCCTATTGGGATGGGAAAAGCCAAACCCGGCCATCTATCGCGCCGCGATCGAGGGGTTGGCGTCCCCCGATGAGACATGGATGGCCGGGGACAACTATGAGGCGGACGTGGCCGGACCCGAGCGTCTGGGCATTCGGGGCATCCTCGTGCGCCGCGAGCACCCAGACGCTGTCGTGCAGTACTGTGACCTTGCTACCTTGGCTGAGAGCTTGGCCCCCAATACCTAGCAACGAGCGTCCACCCGCAAGACGGCACCCTGACCCGGCGGCAGGTACAGAGGCTCGTCCGACTCGCGAGCCAGCCACCCGGCGCCGGTAAGCGATAGCTCCTGGACCGCCACGGGATAGTCCAGATTCACCACGGCCGTGCGTTCCAAGCTCAGGTTGACGACGACGGCATAGCAGACACCGTCACCGTCCTTGAATGTACCTAGCATCAGCGGCTGTGCAGAGGTCACCGCTGAGGCTAGCGGCTCAGGTGGAGCAGGCATCGGCTCTGTGAGCCCTTCCATCGTCAGGTACAACCCTGTAGAACGCATGCCCTTCAGCAGGGGCCCGACGAGCTTGAGCTGGCGGTTGACCTCGGCCAGCCAGTACCAGGTAAGGTTCCTACGCTCCTCATCATCGACTGGGGACCAGCGCATGCCATGGTCATAGTAGCAGAACCATGCCACGCTGCTGCATCCAGCCGCCAGGGATGTCCATGCCTTGAAGGCGAGGCTGGCGGGCGTAGGCACGGTAGACCGCTCAAAGATGCGGCTGGACGAAACGATA
>CAYOBT010000404.1:0-2915 GCA_964402205.1 uncultured Anaerolineales bacterium | reverse complement strand
GGGCTTCTACCAGAAAGAGGCGCCTGACTATTTCCCCGAATGGATCAGGAGGGCGTCGGTACAGCTCAAGGGCGAGGACAGGACACAGGACCAGGTGGTATGCGATGACGAAGCCACCTTGGCCTACCTGGTCGATCAGGGCTGCATCGCCCTGCACGTGTGGGAGAGTCGCGCTGACAAGCTAGACCACCCTGACCGGCTTGTCTTTGATCTCGATCCGCCAGATCATGGCTTTGAGCTCGTACGGCAGGGCGCCCAGGCGCTCCGCGATACGCTCGACGAGATGGGCTTGGTACCCTTTGCCATGACGACGGGATCACGGGGCATCCACGTGGTGACCCCTCTCGATCGAAGCGCCAGCTTTGACAAGGCGCGAGCCTTTGCCAGAGACCTGGCAGAGCTAGTAGCCACGAGGTCACCAGATCGCTTCACCACCGAGATGCGCAAGGCCGATCGGGGCGAGCGCCTGTTCGTGGATTACTTGCGGAACGCCTATGGTCAGACGTCGGTGGCCCCCTACGCCGTGCGAGCAAGAGAAGGGGCACCCGTCGCCACGCCGCTGGACTGGGACGAGCTGCAAGATGGCAGCCTGCACGCTCAGAGCTACACCGTGGAGAACATCTTTCGGCGGCTCGGTCAGAAACGGGATCCGTGGCGCGATATGATGCAGGACGCTCGATCGCTCACAGGGCCGCGAGAACGGCTGGATGATGCGATGTCGGCCACTTGAGGACATCAGAGATCTCCTGATGCACTGGCTCTGGGCAAGGCAACGGCAGCCCGGGACACGCTAGAGAGGGAGCGACTCATGACCAGCCCAACCAATGCGGAGATCGCGCGCGTCCTGGAACGCATCGCCGAGCTGCTCGAAGCGCAAGACGCCAACTTGCACCGGGTGCGCGCCTATCGCAACGGTGCCGAAACCGTGCGCGCGGCGGAGGAATCGGTGGCCGAGATGGCAAGAGCGGGTGGCGTAGAAGCGCTGACTGAGCTCCCGGCCATCGGGGAGGGCCTGGGACGGCTCATCGCGAGATATGTCCGTCGAGGAAGGTCAGAGCTGCTCGCCAGGCTCCAAGGGAAAGTGTCGCCAGAGGATCTTTTCATGGAGGTACCGGGCATTGGCGAGACGCTGGCGCACCGCATCGCGGAGAATCTGGACATCCAGACACTCCAAGAGCTCGAACAGGCGGCTCACGATGGTCGGCTGGCCCAAGTCGACGGATTCGGCCAAGACCGCGTGCAGGCCGTGCGCGTGAGCTTGGCAGGCCTCCTAAGCGGTGCAGCCCAGCGAAGAATCCGCAGAGCAACCACCGGGAAGCAGGGCGAGCAACCTACGGTGGCGGCCCTGCTCGAGATCGACGAACTCTACAGACGTCGAGCAGGTGCCGGCGACCTAAAGACCATCGTGCCAAAGCGCTTCAATCCAGAGGGCGAGGCATGGCTGCCCATCATGCATGAGGAGCGAGAGGGCTGGAGCTTTACCGCCATCTATTCGAACACGGCTCGCGCCCATGAGCTCGACAAGACTCATGACTGGGTGGTGATCTACTACGAACGCAACGGACACGAGGGCCAAGCCACCGTCGTCAACGAGACAAATGGCCCCTTGGCCGGGAAGCGTGTCGTCCGCGGACGCGAGAGCGAGTGTGAAGCGCACTATGCGAAAGGCGGCTGACTGCCATCATCCGTGGAAAACAGCGCTGACCCGTGTCCCGGCCCCAAGATGAGGAGGTGCAGAGCGTCATACGAGCGTTTGGCCAGCGGCTCCCCTGGAGCATACATCTGTTGAGCAGAAGAGAGGTGCAATCATGAGCGTTGTCAAGGTGATCGAGCTCCTCGCGCAATCCGACGAGAGCTGGGAAGCAGCAGTCCAAGAGGCCCTCAAAGAGGCGTCCAAAACGATCCGCGGTATCCAATCGATCTATGTGAAGGACTTTCAGGCCATCGTCGAGAACAACGAGATCACGAGCTACCGGGTCAATGCCAAGGTCTCGTTCCTGGTCAAGTCCGAGTAGCATCCCGTCTCAGGTCGCCCTTCCCGTCCGGTGCAGAGGGAAAGGCAGAACCCGGCTTGTGTGATGTCGCAATAAAGGCGAGCAGCGGGCTTTGGCTCCGATGCCATCGCTCGGTGCTCGTCTGGCTGCCAGCGCGCTATACCACGCACCAGGTTTCTGGTACTATAGTGATCGTTCCCTGGAGATCCACCCCTTGACCGGCGCCGCGGCCCGAGGAGGCTAGCGGCCAAGCCCCTGCCACTGGAGGAGGTTCCATGTCCACCAACCAAGCTACACTCCACAACGATGCCTATGACTTGCGGGTCAGCGTGGGACCAGATTGCATCGAGATGCATCTGCACGACCGCCAGATGGGCCTATGCTTGGCCGATCAGGCCTACCTATACCGCGCGACGAGGACGCACAGCAAGGGCCTCTTGGTAGCGACCGGCCTGCAAGAGGCGTCACTCGTTCAGGATGGTGACACACTGGTGGTCGCGGGAACGCTCGCCGGCCTAGAGCTACGCCATACCCTGCGCCTTCCAGTCGATGCGCCGCTGCTCGAAGAGCGCCTCGAACTGCAGAATGCGACGCCCGATCCCGTTCGGCTGGAGGGCTTGGTAGCCGGATTCCAGCGAAAGGTCGCCACAGGCTACGGCGCGTTGCTGCCAGAGGTTGCGGACGATCGCTTCGCAGCGATACCACTCAAGCACCGAGCCACGGACCCAACAGGCTTTGATGCGGATTTCAGCCTAGACGATCTGGTAAGGCAGCCGGGTTTGGAGCGGCGGGCCACCGATCGCCCCAAGGCGTTCGCCTTTGGGAATGCGCCGGCAACGCAGTGGTCGTCAGAGGCTTGGGCGTGGACGCACGGCGAACACGCTTTGGCCATCTCCACGTTCAACCAGGATGCAATCCAAT
>CAYOBT010000403.1:0-2919 GCA_964402205.1 uncultured Anaerolineales bacterium | reverse complement strand
TCGTTGAACGGGCTCGCTGGGCCACGAACGAAACAGTGCCCGAGTGGGGCACCGCGCACCAAAGAACGCCCCCGGCTTGAGCCAAGGGCGTTGCGACGCGATGGATGGGACGCCTCTCCAAAGATGCTGTCGGGCAAGAAAGGCGAACTGGCCCAACGGGCATAGACCCTGGCAACCAGGTTCTCCGCTCCGTTGCGGAATCGGCCCATGATTTGGCGCGATCTTGGCCATGGTAACACGGGGTGATGGCGGACGTCAAACGAAAGCAAGCGATACCGGCGGGGAACAAGGGGCGGACGCAGGTTTGGTGGGGCACGGCATACCGTGTCCTTGGTGGAACGGGCGAACGCCCCGCCCCGCAGCCCCATAATCCCCGGGCCGCAGACGGCATGGCTCCTTCCCGCCTCGCTGGACATCCTTCCCCCACCCCCCTACCATAGCGGCAACGCGCCCACGCTCGCCCAACGAAAGGAAGCCTCCCGTGACCGACACCATCCGCCGCTGGGACCACATCGAGTTGGCCTTCCGTGCCGCCGTCACCGGCAACCCGTTCCTCGACGTCACCCTAGAGGTTGCCTTCACCCACGGCCACCGCACCCTCTGCGTGGAGGGCTTTTACGACGGCGACGATACCTTTCGCGCGCGGTTCATGCCCGATGCCTTGGGCGACTGGCGCTGGGAGACCCGCAGCAACGTCCCCGCCCTGGATGGCCGCAGCGGCGAGTTTGTCTGCACGCCACCCGCCGAGGGCGTCCATGGCCCCGTCCGCGTGGTGGATCGCTACCATTTCGCCTACGAGGACGGCACGCCCTACCACCCCGTCGGCACGACCTGCTATGTTTGGAACCACCAGGGCGACGCGCTGGAGGAACAGACCCTGCGCACGCTGGCCGATGCCCCTTTCAACAAGATGCGCATGTGCGTCTTTCCCAAGCGCTACACCTACAACCTCAACGAGCCGCCCCGCTACCCCTTTGAGGGCGAGGTCACGGGGACCTGGGACCCGTCGCTGCTGCACAACTATCGCGAGGCGACCCCGCCCGAGTATTGGGACTTTTGCCGGTTCAACCCGACCTACTTTCAGCGGCTGGAGCGGCGCATCCTGGACCTGCGCGCCCTGGGCATTGAGGCCGACCTGATCCTGTTCCACGGGTATGATTTCGGAGCGTGGGGATTCGACCGCATGCCGCCCGAGGTCAACGACCGCGTCCTGCACTACCTGGTGGCGCGCCTCGCGGCCTTTCGGAACGTCTGGTGGTCGTTTGCCAACGAGTATGACCTGATGCGCGACCGCACCATGGCCGATTGGGACCACTATTTCCAACTCGTGCAAGAGCTGGATCCGCATCAGCACCTGCGGTCGATCCACAATTGCCGCGGGTTCTATGACCACGGCAAGCCCTGGGTGACGCACTGCTCCGTCCAGCACCACGATCTGACCCAGGTGCCGCGCTGGCTGGCGCTCTATGGCAAGCCCGTGGTGGTGGACGAGTGCGGCTATGAGGGCGATATCGAGCAGGTGTGGGGATCGCTCTCGGCCGAGGAGCTGGTGGTGCGGTTCTGGCTTGGGTTCACCGAGGGCGGCTATGTGGGCCATGGCGAGACCTACTGGAACGAGGCGGAGCAGCTCTGGTGGTCCAAGGGCGGGACGCTTCAGGGCGAGAGCGTGGCGCGCATCGCCTTTCTGCGCGAGATCATCGAGGCCGTCCCCGCGCCGGGCCTGGACCCCATCGGCGCCGACGGCACCGGCCGTCGCCTGATCCCCGAAGGTTCATGGAACAAGGTGGCGGCGGGCCATCGCGGCGACGACTATTTGCTGTTCTACTTTGGGATGCATCAGCCGCGGCGGCGGACCTTCCGCCTGCCCGAGGGCACCTACCGCGCGGACATCCTCGATACCTGGAACATGACCGTCACGCCCTATTCCGATGAGCTCTTGGGGACAGTGCAGGTAGCGCTGCCAGGGAGAAAGCACATCGCCGTGAGGTTGCAGCGGGTGCGGTGAGGGGCGACACTGAACCGGGCCTGGTAGGGGCACGGCATGCCGTGCCCTTGATTGAGGGGGCGAACCCCCGCGCCGCGGACGGCGGTGCCGATCGCTTCCCGCATCCGCACTCCCCCCAGAAGGAATTGCCCCCAGGGGGGCTCGACGACGACCACCCCCCAAACCCCCAATTTGCCACGTCCGTGCACGAGCCAGCGTGAATTCGCCCTGGAGCATCCCCCCACGCAGGGTGAATTTATGTCGAGCCTCGATCCCCGCTGCAACGCAAGACGCCCCGGACCGTGTCCAGGGCGTCGCTCTGCCTTGCCTGTGGAAAACCTGTGGGTAACTAGCGCCTCATCGGTGGATAGCCTGGGGATGACGTGTGGAGAATCCTCACGCGTTGCCTAGGCATCCAGCCTAGTCGAAACGACCATAAAGCACCCGCCTTCAAAGCCTCCGCTCATACCTCATGCGTCCCCACAATGGCCGCCATCACCGTATCGGCATACATGCCATGCCCAAAGTCGTTGGGGTGGTTCACGCCGTTGCCCGTAACGTCGACGAACCGCTTGCGCTGCAACATCCAGCCCCAGAGCGTGGTCATATCGGCCAGGGCCACGCCGGGCGCCACCAGCTCCGCCAGCGCGTCGCGGTACACGGGATAGAGGTCGGGACGCGCGAGGGCCCACTCGGGGTTGCCCCACATGGTCGCCACCAGGACGATATCGCACTCGGGGCGCGCGTGCAGGACGGCGTCCATCTGCCCGCGCACGTTAGCGACGAAATCCTCCACCGAGCGCCCGCCCGACGAGTCGTTCATGCCCCACGCCAGGATGACCAGGTCGGGATCAAGCTTGACGACGGCCTCGATCTGGCGCAAGCCCCACGCGCTATCCATGCCCCCCACCGACAGGTTGAAATAGGCCACCTCG
>CAYOBT010000402.1:0-2922 GCA_964402205.1 uncultured Anaerolineales bacterium | reverse complement strand
CACCGACGTCCCGCCAACCGACGAGCCACCGCCGACCTGTGTCCCCAAGCCCTAGGAGTCGCCATGCGCATCATCGCAAGCCGTCCCGCTCGTCTGGCCCCGCTGCTGCTGGCGTGGTCGCTGGCGGGATGCATCCGCGTGTCCGTGGTCACGCCGGCCGCCCCCACGGATATGCCGCCCGCGCCCACCGCCACGCCCGCCCCCAGCCGCACGCCGCTGCGCACCTGGACTCCCGGCGGCGGGGGCGTGGTGGTGCAGGTTGCGGATACGACGGGGAGCACGGCTACGCCGGAGGCGACGCCCACCGATCGCCCTACGCTGGACGCGCGCGTCTTGGCCGATGTCACGCTGCCCGGACTAGCCAACGTGAGCCCCGGCGAGCAAGTCGTCAAAGCATGGCGGGTGCAGAACGCGGGATCCCTAGCGTGGCCCGAAGGTACGCGGCTGCAACAGGTATCAGGCGAGCGGGACCTGAGTGGCACCACGCGACTGCTGCCCGTGGTCTCGGTTGGCATGAAACTAGACGTACAAGTGACCATCGACCTGCCCGAGCGTCCTGGCACCTACCAAGCCCGCTGGCAGTTGACGGCTCCGGATGGCGAGGTGTTCGGGGAAGAATTGGTGGTCAGCCTGTTGGTCGTAGCCCCGGCCACAGCGACCCCCACGCCGGTCCCCAGGCCCACGGATACGCCTGTGCCCCCGACGCCTGCGGCAACGGCCACGCCGCCTCCTAAGCCGAGCCAAGGGGTGTTCTTCACGTATGAGTGGGAAAGCGGCTGGCTGGGCTTCGAGAACGAAGGGGTGTGGATCGAGCTAAGTGACAATAGGTACTATGTTGGCGAGATCGGCCTGGTCGATGCTGAGTGGGTTACCGAGAGGATGCACGCGTTGGGGCTCGACGGCTGGCGCTTCAAGATCGTCGTGCACCGCGACGGGCTGCCGCTAGAGTGGAGCCCCCGGTGGGTAGACCACGGCGCGAGGTACGCCTACGTGCAAGACGGGGCTCAGCGCGTGATTACCAACCATATCAACCTAGACGACTGGCGTTGGGATTCGTACGCCGAGCAGTGGCTAGCGGGCGGCCTGGATGCCGTCGCGCGTGAGTACGCCTACTGGGCCTTACAAGAGGCCGTGTTCGCTCCCTTACAGCTCCGCCCGTCTGTCCCCTGCCTTGGATTCCAGTTCAGCAAGCAGTGATGGCAGGCAAACCACCGGGGCGACATCTTCCGACGCCGCCCCGGTATGATGCCCCTTGCGAGTCCCCTACCTAGGTCCGGAGGTACGCCTCGCTGAAGATCGTCTTGTTCTCCAGCACCTGCACCGTCTTCCAGATAGCCGCCTGGGCCGGATCGTCCATGTCCACGTCAGACGGCTCTAGCTCCTCCATGGCAGCGATGCGGTCGTGGAGCGTCAGCAACAGCGCGCCGACGCCTGTGCTGTCATCCCGCTCCTCGACGATGCGAACAGCCTCCATCAGCTCGTCATCCAGCGGGTCCGCGATGGCCGCGTCGATGCCCGTGGCCATCAGCATCACCAAGTACACACGGTTGAGAAGGCTCCGATTCTCCGCGGGCACGTGGTTGGAGACATTGCTCAACCCGCACACCGTCATCGGCGCCGGATCCATCCCCTGCTTGATATAGCGCACCGCCTCGACCGCATGGGGGCAGTACTCCTGGCAACCCGCCACCGTCAGCACCAGCGGGTCCAAATAGAGATCCTCCATGGGGATGCCGACCTCCATCGCCCGCGGAATAAGCTGCTCGATGGCGATGGTGACGCGCTCCTCGGCCGTCAGCGGAATGCCGCCCTTGCCCATGGTCAGCGCAATCAGCTTGGCGCCGTACTCGGCGGCCACCGGCGGGACCTTGGCCAGGCGTTCTTCCTCGGCCGAGGTCGAGTTGATCATGGCGCCACGCTTAGGGCCAGCCTTCACGAGATCGAGCCCCGCTCTGATGGCAGGCAGGTTGGTGGTGTCCAACGAGAGACCGGCGTCGGTGACCTCCTGGACCGCGCTCACCAGCCACTGCATGATCTCAACGCCTTGGCGTTTCTGCGGGCCGATGTTGAGGTCGAGCATGTCGGCACCTGCGTCCACCTGCGCCTGCGCAAGTCTCTGCATAGCCTCGGTATCCCGCTTTCGGACCGCCTCCTTGACCCGTGGGGAGATGATGTGGATGTTCTCACCGATGATCAGCACGTCCGTCCTCCTTTTGCGTCGACAGGGGCGCATCTTCGAATCTGCTGGGCTATCTCGTCTGGTCCAGGGCTCGATCGAGCAGGGCCGCAACCGCTCCGTTGATAGCCCCATCTTGGGGCAACGTGATCAGGGGCTTACCGAGGGCATCCCATGCGCCCACGTCAGGATCGTCGGGGAGCATGCCAAGCACTGGCACGCCGACGTGCCGAGCTCGTTCTGCCAAAAGCTCTGGCAAGCCATCCCATCGCGGCTCCCCATTGCCATCCCCCGCGACGCCGGGACAGCGGTTCATCACCAAACCAGCGCGAGCAATGCGCGTGCCCAGCGCGTCGATAAGCTCCACGATATGCTCCGCTGCGTCCAGACCGCGCACCGTCGGATCGCTGATGATGAACAGCCAGTCGACATCGCGCGTAGTCTGCCGACTGATATGCTCCATGCCGGCCTCGTTATCGATGACGACGGTGCGATAGGCATTGCCCAGGCTGTCGATGGCGTGCCTGAGCATATGGTTGGCCGCGCAATAGCAGCCGGGGCCCTCGGGCCGACCCATGGCCAGAAGGTCCACGCCGCCCTCGCCCTCTTCCAGGCAATCCAGCACCTGGTACTCGAACCAGTCAGGCTTGCTGATACCCCTGCGGAAGGTGCCCGCCGACACCTGCTCCTGCGTCTCCTCGCGGATCTGTCCCACGGTCTGGTGCAACGGCATCCCCAGCGCCAAG